>JBAXQP010000013.1 GCA_037131655.1 bacterium
TAGAGCAGCTGTTTTGTAAACAGCGGGTCGCGGGTTCGAATCCTGCCATCGGCTTTGATATTTAGGTTCAAAAACACCCCAGCCAGAGAGTTGACTGAGGTGTTTTTTGTGTTTGTACCCTTGTTAGGTTTATACGTCGGCTTTCTTGAGGCTATGGCCTGCTGTGATACCATCGCTCAACTTGTTTGCGGCTAGTCTCAATGCAGGGTGTGATGTATGGGTATAGACGTTGGCTGTTATTCGTATGTCTTGGTGTCTTAGAAGCTCGCTGACGATCTTCAGATTAACCCCTTGATCAAATATCATGCTATTTAAAGTATGGCGAATAAGATTGCGAGCTTCATAAGGGGTTCCAAATCCGGTCGTAAACACAAGGTTTATCGGAATTTTCCATTGTCTGCTGATCTTCATACGTTGCTCTAACTACTGGGTATGCCGATTGCCTAAAACTTGCATTTCTACTGGATTCTTCAGGATGAAGAATAATATTTAGATTGTCTAACAAAATTGCTTTTCTGACGTCAAATTCGTTGCAGTATCAATCAAAACAAAGTAAAATATGACTACGGAATTATTACAGCTTATTGCTGTATTTGGAGGCTGAAGGAATTATGAAACGAAAATTTGTTGTATCGCTAGTATTACTAGTTGTGCCGGTATTACTTGTCTATGCATTGGCGACTTATACGGGTGTCTTGAAGTCAACCTATAATGTCAAGCCAACCAGCGCTTTGGCAAAAGCCGGTTGCTCATCATGTCATACCACAAAAGCGCCAAATATGAGTTGTTGGACGCTGAATGTATATGGAGAGGCACTGCATACTGTTCTAAAAGCCGCTCAGCCTAATGTTGCTAAGCCAGTCCTGACTGCCGCCCTCTTGCACAAGATCGACACTCTTGACTCAGACAATGATGGCGTGAAGAACGGTGTAGAGCTTAATGCCGGCACTCTTCCTGGCAATGCAACAAGTAAGTAGTAGCTAGCTCAACTCGTAAGATGGGCACGGAAATGTAAGTATTTCGTTACTCGTGATGAATCGAGTAACGAAATACTGATTCAAAAATATAGTTACCTGGGTTGCTGGGTATAAAGCTGCTCAAAGCGTATCGAATGAATTTTATTTACATATGGATGGGTAAAGATGTTGTTCCCGCTAGGAAAAGGATTTTTCGGAGGGGCTGGTATTTTAGGTGAAGGGAAACGGAGAGCTTTTCTCGTCTTAGGGCTTTTAGCGTTTCTGTGTCTTTTCTATGTCTCATTTGCCCAAACCAAGGAGGAGTGTCTTGGTTGTCATGAGGGAGCTGAGCAGACTCGATCGAAAACAGGAACAACAGTTAAACCGGTAGATCCAAAACTTCTGAATAATTCACCACACGGAAAGCTCGAATGCGTTGCTTGCCATCTGGGATTCGATCCTAACAATGTTCCACATAAAGCGAAAATGGAGCCGGTCAATTGTTTGAATTGCCACAAGAAAGCTCCAATCCAGCATATTTACCACAACGATTTCATACCACAAGGCGTCCCTAATGCTCAAATCATAGCCGAATGCAAAAAATGCCACGGCACACACGATATGAGTACGCACCTTTTAACCTCCTGCAAAGAATGCCATGAGGAAACAGTAGGTCAGTTTGTCAAATCCGATCATGGCAAGGCATTGAAGGGAAAAGTCAGCGCGGCGCCAAACTGCATATCTTGTCACCGTAAAGAGATCATTCAACCGGTAGCAGGCGCTAATGGGGCTGGACCAAAGATTGCTCAGGAAAAGGCCTGCCTATCCTGCCATCTTGATAACCCAAAGGTCAACGCTCGTGTCCAAACAGGTGCGGGATTTATTGGTTCCTATGAGAAAAGCGTTCATGGAGCTGCTCTGCTTCGAGGTAATGAGAAAGCGGCCAATTGTGTCGACTGTCACGGCAGTCATGATATTGAAAATGGCCTAAGCTCGACTTCATCAGTGAGTAAAGCGAAGGTTCCTGAGACTTGCGGAAAGTGCCATGCCGAACAAGCAGCACAATATCGAGAAAGCATTCACGGCATTGCAGCTAGTAAAGGAAACCCCGATTCGCCCGTTTGTACGAATTGTCACGGTGAACATAGCATTCTCCCTCCCAGCGATCCCCGTTCTCCTGTGGCTCCGGCAAACGTTGCTCAAGTATGTTCAAGCTGTCACAGCTCTGTGAGACTTTCACAGCGATATGGCTTCCCTTCAGACCGATTTAAAACATTCAACGATAGTTTCCACGGGTTGGCAATGCGAGGCGGAAATATCAAAGTTGCCAACTGCGCAAGCTGTCATGGTGTCCACAACATTAAGCCTTCGAGCGATCCAACCTCCACTGTGAACAAAGTCAATTTAGCTAAAACTTGCGGTAAATGTCATCCCGGCGCTAACGAACAGTTTACAATGGGGGCAGTGCACCTCACTCTTACGCCGCGACAGCAACCGATTCTTTATTGGATTGGCATCGCATATATTCTCCTCATCACAGCAACAATCGGCGGTATGCTGGTTCACAATGTGCTTGATTTCCGAAGAAAATCACACCGGACATTCCAAATTCGAACAGGTGAAATCGAGGAAAAACTATCAGGCCGCGGCATTTTCCTTCGAATGACGGTGAACGAGCGTATCCAACATTTACTACTAACGATAAGTTTTATCGTACTTGCTGGAACCGGCTTTATGCTTCGTTACCCCGACGCCTGGTGGATTACCCACCTTCGAAGTGTCTACGATCAAGTCTTCGAACTGAGAAGCTTTATCCATCGCGGTGCAGCAATTACCCTCGTTGTCACAGCTTTATATCACCTCTTTTATATTGCCTTTACAAAGCGGGGCAGACAATTCATAAAGGATATGTTCCCACGTATTAAGGACGCTTGGGATGTTATTGGGATGTTCAAACTTAACTTGGGCCTTTCCAAAGATAAACCTCAACTGGATCGCTTTAGCTATGTTGAAAAGAGTGAATACTGGGCGCTGATCTGGGGCACAGTAGTGATGACAATCACCGGCATCCTGATGATGTATGAAAACGTGTTCATCAGACTCTTTACAAAACAGGGTTACGATATCGCCAGAACCTTCCATTTCTACGAAGCATGGCTAGCGGTGTTAGCTATACTGGTTTGGCACTTGTACTTCGTTATATTTAACCCTGATGTCTATCCGATGAACTTCGCATGGATCACTGGCAACCTGACAGAGGAAGAAATGGAAGAAGAACATCCTCTTGAATTAGAGCGCATCCGTGAAGAACAAACTAAGAATTCAGACAAGACTGAAGGTTCAAGCTAGAACAAGAAAATTAGACAATTCAATATTCATATTTTCACTAACGTTAATTTAGTAGAAAGAGGCGAATGGTATGTCTGAAAAAAGAAGATTTCCAGAGTCGTTCTACAACATGACGACGGTCGTAAGTGTTGTTCTTGCGCTAATATTTTTTAGCTTGATCGTTTTCCTGTTCTTAATCGACCTTTTTGCACACCAAGGAAGCCCCTATATGGGGATAATTGCCCTTATCATCCTTCCTGGGTTTTTGGTCCTATGCTTATTAATAGCAATTGTCGGGATATTGCGCGCACGATGGCGTATTAAAAAGGGAACGGGACAGGGACCACTTCATTTCGCGCTAGATTTGCATAATAAAAAGCATCGCAGCGCCTTTATCCTCGTAACGATAAGCGGTGTTCTTTTTATTATGGCTTCTTCATTCGGAAGCTATTTCGCCTATGACTACACTGAATCGGTTTCATTCTGCGGGCGCGTCTGCCATAAAGTGATGGCGCCGGAATACGAAACCTACAAGCTGTCTCCACACGCGCGTGTAGCTTGCGTTCAGTGCCATATCGGACCAGGCGCAACCTGGTTTGTTCGCTCAAAACTTTCAGGCTCCTATCAGGTTTATTCTGCGATCTTCAATAAGTATTCAAAGCCGATCGCCACTCCCGTTCACGACCTGCGTCCTGCTCAGGAAACTTGCGAACAATGCCACTGGCCCAAGATGTTCTACAGCCAAAAGCTTCAAACAGGAGCCTACTTCTTAGCTTCCGATCCGGCGAATCCGCGTACGGATATTACATTGGCCGTTAAAATCGGAGGCGGAAATCCAGGCACCCAACCTTCAGAAGGTATTCACTGGCATATGTATCTTAATAATGAGATCACTTATATCTCCACTGATAAGCAGCGGCTTCAGATTCCCTGGGTGCAGTCAAAAGGGGCTGATGGCACTATCACTGTTTACCAAAGCACAGAGACTCCATTAACTAACGAGCAGGTCGCTAAAGGGACTAAGCGTAAGATCGACTGCATCGATTGTCATAATCGGCCATCTCACATCTTCAGACCGCCAGATCAATGTGTGAACAAAGCAATGGGTCATGGTGAGATTTCACCTGAGTTACCCGGCATCAAACAGTCCGCGTTGGATGCATTGAACACAGAATATAAGACAACTAACCAGGCGATGGCGCAAATTGCTAAGTCTATTAACGATAATTATCAAGCCAATTATCCTGACGTCCTGTCGACCAAAGGGCCGCTGCTTCAAGCGGCAATTGAGGCTGTGAGGAAAATTTACCGTGAGAACTACTTCCCAGAAATGAAGGCGAATTGGTCCGCACATCCGAATAATCTGGGGCATCTTTACTCACCAGGATGCTTCCGCTGTCACGATGGGAAGCACGTCAGCCCAACAGGAAAGGTAATTACAAATAACTGCAATACCTGTCATACGATTCTGGCTCAGCAGGTTCAGGGTCAGAAACAAAGAGTATCGATAAAAGGTCTCGAATTCGAGCATCCAATGGATATCGGTGATGCTTGGAAGACCACCAACTGCAGCGAAAGCGGTTGCCACGGACTATAGTTCATTCATTCAAAAGGGGCAAGGCTCATGCCTTGCCCCTTTTGCTGTCTTATGCTGAGCCATGACTGCCTATTCGCCGCAGCCCTTCATATCTTCCCTTCACCACCAACTCCCTGATGTCGGACAGAGAGCGTCTGCGGGTTACTGTAACCGTATAGCATCCACATCCAGACTGTCTAACTGATCAATAGCCATGCCAAGACGGTAGTGGATGCAAGCCCAGTCGTAATACACATCAAGCTTCTCAAACGATGCAATAGAGCTCATCTCTTATAATAGTGAGAGGAATAACCGTGGATGAGATGCTGAGAACTATAAGACCAATAAATAAGGGCAAGGCTAATGCCTTGCCCTTATTGTTAGCCATCCTTGGCGTTGAAGATTACTCTCCGCCACCCTTCTTAGCTTCCTTCACCATCTGCGCTCTGATGTCAGCCAGAGAACGTCCACGTGTGACTGGAATGGTCACCGACGCTACCCTCAAACTATCCAATTGAGCATTGGCAACGTCGATAAGGTAACGAGCATAGCCTGCATTATGCACGCCGAAACTTGCATCTCGAACGACGTAATAGTAGTTGTTACGAGCCCGCTTGATTGCGAGCGGAATATTCGTGTTGGACTGGTCTGCCGGTCCGCCAAATTCAGCAGAACTATACTGCCAGTGCAGACGATTTCCATCGATTGATATACCCCAGTTATCTAAACGCTGCCTAAGTGCAAGCAGTTTGGTTGTGATATCGTCCTGGGTAACTGAACGCCGATTCGTGGCATCAGTTGGAGTATGGCATGGTGCACAAGCTTCCATGTTTGCCACAAAGCTATGCTGACCAGGACCATCGATCATGTGGCAGTGAATGCACTGATCTTCCGCTTCGGCATGTGCAGTGAAACGCACAATTGGACCACCACTCGCCTCCCATGCACTATCCTTCAGACCAATAAGCATATTAAACTGGGGACTATCATGCATACCCGGTCGCGATGTGCTTGAGGTCAGTTTCGCATCTCTGCCATCTGCACCGCGGCCGTTATGGCACTGAGCACAGATATGGTTAAACGAGGTGTATTGGTCGACACTCGCGCCAGGTCCAATCAGAGCCAACTGTGCCGTATCGTCAGGAGCAACGAAAGGCGCGCGACGAATTTGAAGGTCCTTGCCCTCTTCATCGACCATATAGCCTGTTGGATCATGAGGATCATGGCAGGCTGAACAAGTGGCAGAAGTTGCCAGTTGTTGTGGGTCACCCGCAGCTAATTCATCTTTGGCTCTTTGAGCGAAAAGCGCCAACTGACCCGCGAATACCGTACCAATAAGGCCTCGATCTACAATCTCCACCTTGAATTCCGAATTATGACAACGCATGCATGTGCTCGATCCGCCTGCGCCTGCATCCGCTACCATTTCACGATGCTTTGATTGCACCCACTCATCATGCTGTACTAAGCTTCGTCCCGCAGCCCCCGAATGGCACTGTTCACAGACAATCGCCGAAGTGATATTTGGGAAGATGAGTATATTGGACTTAATGACGTCCTCTGTTTCATGTGCCTCAGCTGATGCCACATGTGTGCTTCCTGGACCATGGCAGGATTCACAGCCAACGCCTTTCAACGCGTGGACAGTATTCTGCCAATGGTCATAAACACCGCCACCAATAACGCGACTTTTAGCTAGGGCCGGTTCATCTGGAACATTGTGGCACTCGCCACACTTTTCAGATCCTACTAACTTTGCGCCTTTCTGCCCGACGGGAAGAAGCCCAAGAAACGATGCAGAAGGTCCGGGAGGTGCCGCACCAGCGCCGCCGCCGCCGCCGCAGCCGCCAATCAACATTGCAGCTGCCATTAAAGCGACGCTGCTGCCGATAAGAGTCCATAGTGTAAATCGTTGTTTCATCAATTGCTCCCCTCTACTTAAGAAGCTAATACTTCTTTCGTAACCAAAATGCGATTCTGTCTGAATCATAATCCCTACCCAATTGCTCGTTATCATCGAACTTTTGGGAACTGTACTCAACACTTGCTTCAGTATTCGACGAAACCTGAGCGTGGACTGATAAGCCAACATTACGCTCAGCAACATCACTGGCCATGGCGCTGGCGCTTTCCGCATAGGAAGCCTCAACCCACCAGGTTTTATTAATTGTATAAGACACATCCGAGGTTACTACCCATGTGTCTGATGTAAAGTTGTCAAGAAATCGACTTCGATATATGTGGTGTCCATAACTAGCTGATGCAGATAAGCTATCAGTTATTTGTACCCAACCAGACAAGTCGCTTTGTTTGATGCGATAAATCATGTCCGAATAAGGATTGTTCTCACGCTCTTGTATAAAACGATAACTAAATCCCCAATTGTCCTGTGGAGTATATGTTGCGCCATACTCGGTACGCACCATGTGCCTAGGCACTAAGGGAGCCTCGAGTGTCAGGCCATCTTCTCCTTCGACTTGCGATGGCGGCAATTTACGTCGCAATCGGTCGGTAAGGATCATCCAAATTTCAAGTTCCTTTAACGGCTTTGCGCGAACAGCTAACCAAGCTGTATCCACTTTCGGGTTATAAGTCGTCGAATGATCAGATGCTAGATAGTCGATACTTCTCGAATCGTAACCGGTTCTTATCAAGAGTCCTTTAATACTAACTAATGCCAGCCGACCACCTGCCGACGTTACATTCTTCGCATATCCTGAACTGTTGAACTCGCGATCCATTTCCATATTCGTAAAATAGGCGCGCAAGGTAACCGCATCGCCAATCAAACCCTGGACATCTGCCTTTACATTCGTTTCCTTAATGTTATGTCCAAAGGAATTTTCATAGGTTGAATTTCTTGAATCTACTGCTGTGTCCTCTTGTGAAACCGTCAGCTTGCTCGTAACATTCGGTCCAAAGTCAGCCACTGCTTCAATTGAGTTTTCCTGTACGATATTTTTCGGTTGGTAACCAGTGTGGTCTTCAAATTCATTTGCCGTATGGCTCAAACGCACAAATGCCGCCTTAATTGGGCTGACAATAGTAACCCCACTGCTTCGTACTAGAAAATCCGGATAACGTACAAACGGTCGCTGAGGTAAAAAAGCCTCGAAATTAGTGGAGTAGTCAAGGCTGTTAAGATAAGCCTGCAGCGTCCACAAACTTGCCAGTTGCGCTTTTGGATCACGCGATAGCGGCATATCCATATCAGCGCCCCAAATCTTTCTTTCTACCGAAAGATCACTGAATACCGGATGACCTCGCCATGCGTTATAAGACAATCGGAAACGGTTTATCGGCCACGCCGTCCAAAACTGATAAAGCTGGCTGGTATCTATCCTTCCCGGCAAATACACATCCATCGCCACAAGTCCCGAACCAGGAAGGCTTCGGAAAAGTAATAACCGCTTAAGGAGCAATCCCTCTTGCGGAGTGGCGTATTGCTCAAATTTAAAACGATTGCCTGTGACAGACTGTAAATCAAAGCCGAATTGGAGATCAAGAACATCCGTTTCGATGCTTGAAGGAGTTTCAACCACTACAGCAGGCGCCTCCTCGAGAGGAGGAGCAGGCGTGGTTTCGACAGATGGCGTAGTTGTATCTGTTGACACTTCTTGCCCATAGACGGGAAGCATCGCCAGCATTAATGCAAATCCTACGCTTATCCAGATTCTAACACGCATAGCTTTTCTTTCCTACTGTAAAAATTTAGGATCTACATTCGATCCATGAGTATGGGTATGACAATTCCAACAGCGACCAGGAAAATGCTTTGTAGCCTTCGTTGCATGGCACTGTAAACACAATCCACGTCCGTTGAACTTTAATAACTGTACGTTCGGACTGCCATGAGGACGATGACAGCTGGTACATGGCTGGGTATAGCCGTTTACCGTCGGGTCGTGCTCATGAATGAATGGTCCGCGTTTGTCCCGATGGCAAGTGTCAGTGCATGTCTTCTTTTCATCTTTTTTAAGCAATCCCTCATCGGTACCGCCGTGAACGTTATGGCAATCTGAACAATCCATCTTGCCTTCCTTTAAAGGGTGGTGCGAGTTCTGAAGGAACTGACCGCGAACCGTCTTATGACATTCATAGCAGACTTCATGCTTCGATTTAACCAGCATTAGCGGGTTATCTACTTTTGCATGGACTTTGTGACAATTGGAACAGCGAACCTTCGCAAGTGAGTGTATGCTTACCTGCCAATCATGCTTTCTAATCTTATTGGCATGACACTTGAGACAGACCTCACTGCTTTGGCGTGCGTTGACTTTGTCAGGGTTTAAAATATGTTCGGGAGCATCCTCTACGTGAAGACTTCCAGGGCCATGACACTCTTCGCAGCCCTTAACTTCTGACTTGCGGCTTGGATCCATTAAAAAACGGCCGTGAGGTAGCTTGAGCCAACCCTCGCCAAGTCGGTCTTCATGACAAGCAAGACAAGTATCTGTGCCAACATACTCAGCTTTTTCAGTTGGCGGAGATGTTTTTACAGATTCTTTATTCGGCACAGTCTCGGATGATTTAACAACATCAATAGTATTGTTTGGCGTGTTCGTATCTTCTGATTTAGTTGGGGCTAAACCCATTACGAATAAACCGACTGTAGCCAATGAAGCGATTACCGCCCATTCTTGTACATGCTTCAATTCATGCGCTCCTTCACTAATACACTAAATAAAAAGCCCATTCATACTTTATACGGTGCGACAGGCTTACTCTGTGAAATTCATCACTAACCATGAACCTCTATCACATTGTGCTATTATACAAAAATAAAGACGACTTGTCAAGCAAATTAGTCAGGAATATCAATAATTTTTCAGATACCTGTTTAATTTTTATAATTTTGCAAAATTTCTGTTCGGTCTGCGAAAGTTTGGTACAATGAAGCTATTAATAACTCGTAAGCGTTGGAGGTGTGCTATGGTTTGGAGTAAGTTCTTAGTGAAGTGTGTGTCTTCTGCCACCGCAATCCTGTTGCTTTCGGCAATATCTGGTGTATATGCCACCCCTGAAGCAACACCCGCTCGTCCACTTAAACCACCTATAAAAGGTTCAGCGATGCATGGACGCGGGAATTTTCAAGCAAAAGGATCTGGGACAGCCAGTGTTTCAGCCAATGGGCTTATATCAGTTAAGGGTGAAGGAACACTAAAAGTCACGGCTAATAACCCAAAGCAACTTTTTGTTAAAGGGTTTGTTGAGACGAATCACGAAGGCGATGTGATTACCTACACAGGTAATGGAAGATTTTTTGTCAAAGGGGAAAAGCTTACAGTCGACTTTGACGGCACAGTAGATCGCATATTAGTCGGCGGCTCAGGCAAAGCTCTCCTCAATGGCACAGGCACTTACAGCACTGTAAAAGGCGATGGCAAGTGGAAAAGTGATGGCGTATCTGTAGAGTTCAAAAAATAAAGGGAACCAACGCTATTAAGTCTATGTTTTCAACCAAGGGCGACCATAAACAGGTCGCTCTTTTAGTTTTTTAAGATATGCTCCTAAAAACCCACGGGGCTAAGGAATAGTTTTAATAAGTGATTTCGGCCCGGTCATCTCGATGACTGCAATCCAGCAATAGCGGCGAAGGGGTGGACAAAGAGTGAATAAAGCAGAGTCTATTCCAGAGAGAACTGACAGCAAAAAGTGGAACCCCGGCTTTCCGTTGAAAGGGATGGCAAGAAGTGATACAAAGCAATAGGTTCGCATTTTAACGGATGAGAAGTACTTGCGGGCAAGCGCGATATCGCTCATCAGAAGCGGATGTTCGTCTTGAGTTCGCAGCCCAGGAGTACGCGACCTGAACACTTTGAGCAGAATATTGTGACCCAATGGCTCAAGAAAAACCGCCCGTCCACTTGGTTTAATAACTCGGGCAATCTGGGAATAGGCTTTCTCTAAGTCCAAATGATGCAAAATTCCCGACCCGCACACGAGATCGAAGGATGCATCGGGGAAATCGAGCGATTCGGCATTCATTACCTTGAAATCCGCTACAAGACCAAGACCTGAGGCTTTGGCGGATGCCTGGGCAATCGCTTCTTCAGAGATGTCTATGCCGACAACCTTTGCCCCAAGCTCCGAGAGACGAAAGGCGTAACTGCCAACTCCGCAACCATACTCCAACGCTGCTGCGCCCTGTTCGATGTCACAGACCGATGCCGAATAATGAGCAAACGCTCGCTCAGCGACAGAATAGAATTTACCAACCCCCGCCCTTGTATTGTCGGCAAACGCCGTATTATGAAACTCTCTCTCACGCTCAATCCGATTAGTCTCTGGCATAGCTTCCCCTCTCTAGAATACCCTGAACCAGTAATTGTACGGATAGCTTCAAACCTATCTCTCCAAATTCCTCGGCCAGGTTGGGTTATCAGCTCCAACAGGAAGGTGATCAAGTCCGTCTTGACGAACCCAACTATATGACATTCGTTTCTGATTATAGGCGCTCACCCAAAGCTTTCCTGCCGAATCGAAGACGGCATCATTAGTATTGACATCACCTGCTTCTTGGATTTCACGGCTAAATTTCGGATGCCATTTATACGCCTTCCCCCAACTCCCATCTTTCCAAGAAATATATCCATAGCTCGAAAAGCCTGTTCCGCCAAAACGCTCGAACCACCAGCACAATCGGCTGTTAGCAGAATCCCAAACTAACTCACGAATCCCCATGCTCGCATGAGATGCGCGGGTGCTGTCGAGGTCAAGGGAACCTTGTAATGTAATAAGTCGTTGCTTGCCGACTACTTCCATCTTTGCCAAATCGATAGGAACTTCATAGAGCGAGCCGACATTCACAAACCAGAGGGAACTCTGGTCTGGAGATAATAACGGCGCATAAACAGAGGTAAAGAAAAGCGCCCACATGGATTTCAGATAGCGGAAATTACCCTTCGGGCCTAAAAGCTGTTTTGATTTACCTGTCTTAACTTCTGCCATCCATATCGCGCCGATCCAATCAGCTTTGTCGTTATCCGAGGCAGGCGCTAACCCTTTTTTTTGACGGTGATACTGATAAGGTCGATTTCGAGTATAAAAAAGCTTATCGCCTGAATTGCTCCAGGTGATCGAAGGTTCATAAAACATATACTGATGGCTTAGAACAGGGTCATGAGTTAATTGTTTAACCTGCCCGTCGGCAACTTGTATGAGCCATACATTACCGCCTCGCAAAAACGCCACCAAATCACCTTTTGGAGAAAATGATGGCGCCTCACCAATTGGTTGAGGGAGTGGTCGAGGGCCGACCGGTTGATCGGCAATGACAATATGGCCTTTCAGCTCATAAGCAACTAAGCTGGAGGGTTGGATAGCAATTCCTGAAACTACGCAACAAAGCGCCGCGATTAGGGCAGCGGCCTTCATGAGGGAACTCATCTTAAGCTTCTTTCCGTGCCCCTAGGCACATAATGTGTTACGACGATCTCTTATAAAGACACTCTTGTTAAGAGGGGACGTCGCTAACACAATGTTATCAGATAAGCAAGCATTTTCCTTCAAGTTTTTAGGGATTTTTATGGGCTATGTGAATGAGATAAAACTCTACTTACGGGAAAATTCGTTATATAGCTTTTGGATTTCGTCCCTATGGAGTTCGGTGTCGATGGCCAGCAGCATGAAGATGCTTCGCATCTCCGGATGATCCCCATCGGCTACCTTGTAATAACGTCTTTCAAGGATGCCTTTCTCAAACTCCAAGGCGGTCCTCAGCGCCTCAAGAACGGTGTTAATCGTTGAAGCTTCCGCGACTTTAGTCTCAAGATGAACGAGTGATGTACGCATCGCTTCCAACTCGAAGCGGTCTTGATTAAAGGATAGCTCGCCTTTTTTGATTTTCGAACGCAGCCCGTCGAGCATTTTCGCATGACCACGTTCAGCCCCAGCTAGTCTTTTCCAAACCTCTTTGAGGTCCTTAAACCGCTCCGCGTAGGTATCGTACATCTTCCCAAGTAATTCCTCATGAAGCGTCAATAAAGCGATCACCAAATCCTGTTCGTCACTAAGACTCATTTACAACCTCCTCTCTGCATCTATTCATTGATAATTATGTTCGATTAAGACTTTGTTTTTCCTATGTAATTAAGCGAATACTCTTGAGACCTTGACCGGGCGGTAGTCTCAAGAGTATAACCGGATACGATCATTCATTGATCAACACATGGAGGAAGGTGAATTCATGCCCGGAAGAGAAACCAGGCTGATGCGTTTTTTTGATCGAGATTCTAATGCCGTTGTCATCGCTGCCGACCACGGCGAGTTTGACGGGCCAATACCCGGCATGGTGCGGATCGATGAGGTTGCCAACAAAATCGATCCAGTGGTGGATGCCGTACTCTTATCGCCGGGCATTCTTCCGCGATTTTCGAATTTATTTGGAGCAAGAAACGCCCCGCTAGCCGTTATGCGCTTGAACTGGTGCAGTGTTTATTGCTTTGATTGGAAGTATCGCGAAGCTCCCGCCGTTCAAGCAGTCAGCGCCGCCGAAGCCATCCGTTTGGGCGCCGATATTGCATTGGTCTCATTAACCCTTCAAACGGGAAGCGAACAACGGGATGTCCAAAACGTCGAACTATTTTGCAAGTTGAGACAGGAATGTCACTCGTTCGGCCTTCCGGTGATTGGTGAGTATTTCCCATCGGGACACCTCGAAATGACCCCTGAGCATCTTCACGAACAGATTAAAATCGGCTGCCGCATTCTCGCCGAGCTTGGGGCAGACTGCATCAAGACATTCCACACTCATAAATTCCCAGAGGTAGTCGAAGGCTGCCCCATCCCGATTTTGGGTCTGGGTGCTGAAAAGTTGCCCACCCAATTAGATGCGCTTAAACTAGCCAGCCGAGAAATTGCCGAGGGTGCAAGGGGCGTCGTCTTCGGTCGAAATGCAATACAAGTCCCAGATCCCCCCGCCTTCCAACGAGCGCTTTGTGATGTAGTCAAAAACAACGTCACCCCAGAGCAAGCCGTTGCGAAGTATGGGCTGTAGGGAAAGTATTGCTTAGTGCGTAGTTCGTATTTCCGGAATCCCGGATACTTAATACGCACTACGTACTACGCAATTATCCCCCAAATCAGAGGTAACACGAACATGAAAAATTGGGCATCGATTGAACCGGCGGATTATCCGAAGCTGGTTTCTGATACTATTCCCGGCCCGCTCTCGCAAGAGATGCATGCGAAGGCTGAGGAGATTATGAAGGGGTACTCGGGGCAAGTTAAGCTCTTCCCAGTGTGCTTTGAATCAGGGCATGGGGTGACCATGAAGGATGTCGATGGGAACGAGTACATCGACTTCTCATCGGGCATCTATGTGACCGGCCTTGGGCACTGCCATCCGAAAATATCGGAAGCTGTTGCCAAAGCGGCGCATACCCTGATGAACAGCCACGACTTCACGACCCCCATCAAGCTTGCGTCGCTCGAAAAACTTGTCGATGTGCTGCCAGGCGATCTGAATGGCGTTCAGCTTTATGATTCGGGAACAACGGCTGTGGAATCAGCGCTCCGACTTGCCCGAGCAGCGACCGGCAAACAGGAATTCATCTCCTGCTATCGTGATTTCCACGGCAAATCAGGCCACTCTGTCAGCCTTGCCCGAATGAATTCAACAAACGGACCGGCACGTGCAAGCGGCTTTTATATGGTTCCCCGACCCGATCCTTATCGCCCTATTTTCATTAAATCCGACGGCTCAATCGATACCGACCGCTATCTAGAATTCTACGATGAGTTCATCACCGAAGCGACTACGGGGCAGATTGCGGCGTTTGTATTAGAGCCAATTCAAGGCTGGGCAGGCTCAGTCTTTCCGCCTGATGACTTTCTACCCAAGCTCTCAGAGTTCTGTAAAAAGCATGAAATGCTTCTCATCGCCGATGAAGTATTGACCGGCATGGGACGAACTGGCTCATGGCTTGCTTGCGAGCATTACGATGTCCTCCCTGATGTCGTCACCCTTGGCAAAGGACTAGGCAATGGCTTCCCAGTAACCGCGATGGTTGCCCGTGAGAAGTATAAGAATTCGGTCGACAAGATATCGGCCTCCACATCCTATGGTGGAAACCCAATGGCCTGCGCGGCGATGTTGGCGTCGATTGAAGTGATTGAAGAGGAAGGCATCCTGCAGCATGTTCAGGAGTTGGAAGTATTCTTCAAGATGCGTCTTGAAAAGATGAAAGCTGAGCACACGATTATAGGCGATGTAAGGGCTAAAGGATGCTTAATGGGCGTGGAATTGGTCAAAGACCGCGTTACCAAAGAACCCTTCGATGTCGCCGGCAAGATGGTCTATCAAAAGGCGTTCGCAAAAGGCTTGGCATGGATCCCCGCCGGCCATATTCTCAGAATGAGCCCGCCCTATATCATGGAAGAACCGATTGCCTCTAAGGCGATGGACATTATCGACGAAGCTATCGGCGAAACGGAAAGAGAGTTATGCTCATGATCGATAGCAGCAAGCTAAACCCGAGTTTTGTCTTTGATGAGATAGACGAAAAAGTCTGGCAGAAAGAGTTATCCAGCTTCGTGCCTGACCGAATTTTTGATTTTCACGGTCATATCAATCTGGCTGAACATGCGCAGATCAAAGAAGAAAACCGCACGAACCCATCCATGCCGTTCGTGGTCGAGGATTACCCAATTGAAGCTTTTGCCGATGTCGAAAAAACCTTGTGGCATGGCAGAGAAACCAAAGTGCTCCTCTTTGGCTCGATTGAGTCCCACGCCGATCTTGAACCGATGAACGCCTACGTCAGCAAGTCGGCTCATGAGAATGGCTGGGAAGCGCTAATGGTCCCGCCGATTAAAGACAGCGCCGATACTTTGCAAGCCAAAATCCATGGAGGCGGATTTATTGGCTTTAAACCGTATTGGACCTTCGTGACTTGGAAAGATCAGAATGACGTCACGCTAGAAGACATGATCACTCCTGCCATGCGCGAGGCGGCAAATAAAGAGGGGCTTTTGATCGAGACCCATATCCCACGGGCAGATCGGTTAGCCGATCCGGTCAATATGGAAGGCATCAAAAGGCTGTGTGCCGAATCGCCGAATGCAACAATTTTGCTCTCGCATTTCGGTCGATCCTACTTCCCCGATGCGATGGGGGATGGTCTGTCGTTGAATAACATCCCCAATTTAGTCATTGACCTCAGCATGATGCAGGACGCGGAAGTGCTTGAAGCTGTTTTCACAAATTTTGACCGCAAGAAGATTGTGTTTGGCCTCGATCTCCCCTTTGCCCAAGAAAAAGGCAAGCTAATCAGCATCAACGGTCAACGACACTTCTTCACCAAACGTCCCCATAAATGGAGTGCTCATGTTGCCCCCGACGGATACGAAGTACGTTGCACCCTGTTTGCCTATGAAATTGTGAGAGCCATTAAAAAGGCTGCAACCGCCGCCCATCTCAAAGATAATGAAGTCGAAGATATCTTCTGGAACAACGCCAACCGCCTTGTAGGCGAAGTCAAAAGCCGCAGATAAATTCGCAGGAGCAACAACATGAAAAGCGCTAAAGCTAAAGCAGGGATTATCCTAACATCACTTGAGTTGTACCGCCAGTGCATGCCTGAATTGGCTGGTAAGCTCGAGGAGTATTGGACAGGTGTGCTTCAAAACATCGTGGGAGATACGGCGGAACTGCACTTCACGGGGGTGTCTCACTCACCCGAGGAAGTCAGCGCTGCGGTGTCATCCTGCGAAGCGGCAAAGTGCGCATTATTGGTTGTTCTTCCTCTGACCTATGCCCCAAGCGGCAGCGCTCATACGGCGCTTGCAAATTCAAAACTTCCCCTGCTTCTGGTCAGCACAGCACGTGATGCCACATTGCCTTATGATATGGCAAGCGATCAAATCATGGCCAATCATGCCGTCCATGGTATTCAAGACCTAGCCAATGTTCTCCATCGTGTTGGGCGCACATTCGAAATCATCGCCGGTCATCACGATGACCCCAAATTCAGCATCAAGCTCTTAGACTCGATTAAAGCTGCTGCTGGGGCACAGGTATTGCGTCACGGGAGAATTGGCCGATTGGGCGAACCCTTTGAGGGCATGCTTGACTTTATGTTCAGCCCCGCATCGGTCTCCCAATCGCTAGGACTGGAAATCGTTACGTTGGAGCCAAGCGATCTCGCCACTCTTGCAGGAAGTATCCACACTAAAAGAACCGCCGCCTTTATTGATTGGGTAAGAAATGAATTCGAGGTTGACCCTAAGTTCACCGACGCCGATTTAGCCGATACCGCTAACTGGTCATTAGCCTTGGAAGGTTTAGCTGATGAAAATGGGCTGGATGCTATCGCCATGAACTTCAAGACCGTCAACGATTCAGGGGCGCCGACCCTTCCTTTCTTAGGCGCAAGCCGACTTATGGCCAGGGGGATTGGGTATGCGGGCGAAAGCGATGTGCTGACTGCTTCGTTAATGGCTGCAACGGCACACCTAGCGGGTGAAGCTACTTTTACCGAAATGTTCTGCCCCGACTACGAGCGCAACGAAATCCTCCTCAGCCATATGGGCGAGTGCAACTATGCCCTTGCTGACCCGTCCAAAAAAGTGTGGCTCGCCGCCAAAGATTTCGCTTTCGGCAAGCCGGTGCGAATAGCCGTCCCCGTCTGCCAGTTCCGTCCCGGCAAAGTCACTCTCGCCAGCTTAACCGAGTGGAATGCCGGAAAATTCCGCCTAATCGTCACCACCGGCGAAATCCTGAAGGCCCCCGACCACCCGAACCTGGACAGCCCCTACAGCCGCATTAACTTCGGCC
>JBAXQP010000014.1 GCA_037131655.1 bacterium
GAAGGCGTGGAAGCTGTCTGGTAGTTTTTTAGAGGAGGTTTCTTCGGCACAAACATCCTCGCAATGACACGGAAGTAATGGACTTCGGCAGCGGCGCTTCGCTCTGCTACCGAAGCATCGATTTTTTGATTTTGATCACCCCTTCCCGTATCGGGAAGGGGCTTGGGGTTAGGTAATTCGGAATCTGCAATACGTTTAGGGTGATCTGTGGCTAAGAAGATTGACTTGCGCACGAAGAGGATCCAGAGGCGATGGGTCTTATTGGCTTATTTAATTTTAGGGGTTGAGGTAGTGGCGGTGGTTATTACCTCGCCTTTACTTAAGCCGCGTCTTGTTGTGGTTGAAAATGTGCGTCAGCAGGATGTAAAACGAGTATCTCAGGTTCTAAAGTACACGCCTTATATTCCACTTCTAAAATTAGACCGTAAATCTATTCAAAAGCATATTCAATCTGATCCTCATGTTGAACGCGCCTATGTGCGGTTTGGCTTGCCATTAACGCTTCGAGTGACTATGGCTTATCGACAACCATTTATAGCTGTAACCGATGGCACATCCGCCTATTTAGTCGATCGCCAATTAGTTCCGTTTGAGCAAATTCAATGCAACTCAATTCTAACAGCTGCTCCTAAGATAACACCAACCCCTCAGGTATTACCGATAACTCCCGTCACAAATCTACCAGTGGTGCAAAAGCTACCTGCTGATCTTGAGAATTTATTGCCCGGATGCAAAGTTTCATTTATTCTTCAGGTTCTCTCCCCGCTTCAGGTTCAGTTGGGACGGCCATTAGTTGATGCTAATATTCGGGTTGGGTGTGAGGCAATTACTATTATTGAGAACGAAAAGTTTGCTTCACAGGTTCATGTTGTAGTTGACCTTGAAGGAAATATATGCTTAAATATTGGTAGCGGCGCGTTGGTGCGGCTTGGAGATCGTGACCAATTGTCAACGAAGATCGCCAATCTGAAGGAAATGCTGCGGCGGTCCCCCTCCTTGTGTAATGATGCGGAGTATATTGATTTAAGTGAGCCCAAAGCGCCAGTGTGGAAACCCAAATCGAGCGCTCCAAAGTCATTGCCTTAAAGAAGAACCATAGGCAGTCGTTAAGAGGTACTTGTGAATCAGTTTATGACCACGATCCGCAATAACTCCTGGGTATGGCCTGTTACATTTATGATGGCCGTAACAGGTTTGCTGCTTGGGGGCGCTTTGCGGTCACGCCAAAAGCTTGCAGCCGAAGGTGTGCCTGGAGGGCGGCCTCTCGAAGTCGCAGTTCAGATTAAGATACAACAAGATACAATTAAAAAGCTGAACGAAGAGATTGGTAATCTGCGTGAAAAGCAATTTGAACTCCAAGATGTAATGACTGGCAGTAGCAAGCAGTCGAAAGTTTTAAAAGATACACTTGATGAACTACAAGTCAAGTCTGGTTTGACCCCAGTCTATGGACAGGGAATTGAAGTTATTCTTTCAGATAGTAAACAAAAACAAAATGATGCTTTTCTTGCTCAAAATTATCTCATTCATGATTTTGATGTTCTGCGGATTGTGAATGAGCTATTTGCATCTGGAGCTGAAGCTATTTCTGTGAATGGGCATCGTTTAATAGGCGGTTATTCAATCAGATGTGTTGGGCCGGTAATCCATGTGAATAACTCGCCCATTGGTTCGCCGGTAATCATTGAAGCAATTGGAGATCCAACGACGTTGCGTTCCGCAATGGAGATGAGCGGTGGAGTTCTTGGAAGGATTCTTGAAACCGACACAGAAATGGTAAGGTTAACAAACAAGGTTGAGCTTCATCTCAAGGGGTATGAAGGCTTTACACAGACGAAGTTCGCAAAAAAAGAAAAGGACGTAACGCCACGATGATTTTCGTGCCGATAGCGGCGTTGGTAGCCGGATTTTTAATAACTTTTTACACCTCGTTTTTAACGTTGGGATTTGGATGGGCTCCGTATCTATCCTTAGCAGCGATTGCAGGTATCGACACGGTTTTAGGCGGCATTCGATCTGGGATGGAAGGCAAGTTTCATCGAGATGTCTTCTTGTCGGGTTTCTTTGCTAACACTTTGCTGGCAGCCTTTTTAGCCTGGCTTGGGGATGGTATTGGTGTCGATTTATATTTGGCAGCGGTAGTGGTGTTAGGAAGTCGTATCTTTTTAAACCTGTCACTGATTAGACGATTTTATCTTAACCAAGTGACCCTTGGGCGGCAGCAAAAGCGATAATGAGAATGGCTTATTTAAATATAATAAGAGGCGATAGTGAATGGAGTTAGTCGCTGGACTTGACATAGGCACGACAAAAGTATGTGCCATCATAGCCGAAGCGACGCTTGATGGGCGTGTTAATATCATTGGTGTCGGTGTTGCTCCCTGTAAAGGGCTGCGCCGCGGCGTTGTCGTTAATATGGAAGACACTGTAGCGGCGATTGAAGAAGCAGTAAGCAAAGCCCAGCAGATGACTGGTCATACAATTGAATCAGTTTTTGTGGGAGTGACTGGGGAGCATATCGCTTCTCTCAACAGTAAGGGTATAACTGCCATTACACCGACGGCGTCACGGGAAATCACTCTCGAGGATGTCGAACGGGTTGTCGAGAATTCCCGAGTGATTGTTCTGCCTCCTGACCGAGAAATAATTCATGCAATTCCTAGAGGATTTATCATAGATGGGCAGAATGGTATTAAACATCCAGCAGGAATGTCAGGCTCTCGTCTTGAAGTAGAAACACATATCGTTACCGGCGCTATCACTTTTTTGCAAAATATCGAACGCTGTGTACAGCGCGCCGGCTTGGTAGTTGAAGAAACTGTATTAGAGCCTTTGGCTGCAAGCAAAGCTGTTTTGTCCAGTGACGACAAAGAGATCGGGGTAGCATTGGCGGATATCGGTGGCGGTACAACCGATGTGGTCATCTTTACTGAAGGAGCCATCAGTTATTCCGGAATTGTCCCTATTGGCGGGCAATATGTAACCTCGGATATTAATAAAGGTTTGAGAACAACGCTTGAAGAGGCGGAGCGGTTGAAAATTTAATATGGATCTGCGTGGTTGAAGCTGATCGATGAGAACGAAATGGTTAGTGTTAATCAAATTGGGTCTGCAACGCCTCGCAATTTGCCTCGAAGGGTGTTGGCAGAAATTATCGAACCACGCATGGAGGAGCTGCTGAAAATGGTGCGGCAGCATCTTCAGAAGTCAGGAAGTTATGGGCTACTGCCGGCTGGACTGGTTTTGACCGGTGGTGGTAGCCGACTGCGCGGGACAGTGGAACTCGCTCAGGAGATAATCGGCGCGATGCCTGTTCGGATAGGGGTTCCGCGTAATGCCGGTGGCTTGAGCGATACAGTTGCCAACCCTGCTTATGCAACAGCGGTTGGACTTGTTTGTTATGGGGCGCGTGAAGGCGGTGATCGGCGAAAGACATCGTTCGATGCATTCCTTCCGCGATTGGGTAAGAGAGTAATGCAGTTGCTGTCAGGCCTACGTAAAAAGTAGAGGGCATTGCCCTTAATTTGTAAGACAATTAATAGAAGTGTCTTACTTGAATCGTAAATATACTATAATGAAAACTAGCAGGAGGGGACACAATGTTGGGAAACGAACAGTTCGATCCAAAGAGAGCTCAGATCAAAGTGATTGGTGTTGGCGGTGGCGGCTCGAACGCGGTTAATAGGATGATCGAAGCAGGCATCCAAGGCGTTGAGTTTATCGTGATGAATACCGACCAACAAGTATTGTCATTGTCCCATGCGCAGAAGAAGATTCAGTTAGGTGAGAACCTTACACGCGGCTTGGGGGCTGGTGGTAATCCTGACGTCGGCCGAAGCGCTGCGGAAGAAAGTAAAGCTGAAATCCGCAAGACAGTTGAGAATTCAGATATGGTTTTTATCACTGCAGGTATGGGCGGTGGTACTGGGACTGGCGCAGCTCCGGTCATCGCTGAAATTGCCAAGGAATGTGGCGCTTTGACCGTTGCGGTTGTCACTAAGCCTTTCAGCTTCGAAGGGCCAAGACGATCCAGGCTTGCTGAAGAAGGTACCGCTAGCCTCAAAGAACGTGTTGATACAATTATTACTATTCCGAACGATCGATTACTTTCCGTAGTCGAAAAGCGCACAACCTTAGTAGATGCTTTCCGTGTTGCAGACGATGTGTTGCGTCAAGCCGTTCAGGGAATTTCCGATATCATCATGATCCCCGGTGAGATCAACGTTGACTTTGCTGACGTTCGAACGATCATGGCCGGCGCGGGCACTGCGTTGATGGGTATTGGTACTGGCGAAGGCGAGCAAAGAGCTCGACAAGCAGCCGAAAATGCCGTCTCCAGCGCATTGCTTGAAACTTCAATCGAAGGCGCGACTCGTGTGTTGATTAACATCACCGCCGGTCCCGACTTCACACTCCTCGAAGCGAATGAGGCGATGCACTATATCCAAGGGCTTACGGATGAGAATGAAGCCAATATCATCATGGGTTTGGTTCAACCTGAGGATGCCGATTCGGAAGTTCGCATTACGGTTCTTGCCGCAGGGTTTAGACCTGATGTGTTCCCAAATCGACGTGCAGATGAAGCGCGTCAAACTGTCCCGCAGCCTTCATTCCCAACTGGCCGGGCGCCTAAGACCGTCCCCGTTCCGGTTGTCGGAGCTGAAGGAGAAAAGCGCGAAGGTGAAAATCCTCGTAAGAATCCTCAGGACGACGTCAACCCGATCTTCTCTGATCGTGATCTTGACGTGCCGGCATTCTTAAGAAATAGAAAACAGTAAAAGCTGATAGTAGTTTTAGTCAGCATCAAATAAATAAAAGTTGGTAACGACCTTGACGTCGTTTTCCAGCTTATTAAGCGGAAGGTGAAAGGATGTCACAAATGAAACGTTCGCTTATATTAGTAATCCTCGCAGTGGTTTTAGCCCCATGTTATCTCTACGCTCAGGCCTACTCCGTTCGCGCCTACATTGCCAATTACGGCACTGATACCGTAAGCGTAATTGATGACGAATCACGTCAAGTTATTGCAACGGTTACCACCGGCAGTAAACCCTCTGCTATTGCAATCTCACCTGATTGCCTTGCAGTATATGTTGCCAATGAGGGCGCAAAATCGCTGAGTGTAATCGATCCGGTCAACAATCAATTAGTCGCCACCATCAATCTGATTGGCTCACCGCGTGGAATTGTCGTATCATCGGATAGTAATTTTGTTTATGTTGCAATTGCTGATCAGAACGCATTAGAGATTATCGATGCCCGCACAAAGACTTCGGTTGGTAAAATTGCGATTGGTCGCGGACCTAGTCAACTGGCAGTTTCAGTAGACGGTAAAGAGATTTATGCTTGCTGCGAAGGTGATAATGCGCTAGTGATAGTTGATACCGTGAAAAAAGAGCAAGCTGCGGTCATAGGGGTTTTTGGGACACCGACTTCTTTGACAACCTTAGGAGATGGTAATCTTGTTATTACAATTCGATGGCTTAATGGCTATACTCTAGTCGATCCCGTGGCGCGAAAGATAACTCGCGGATGGGTACGCCCTGACTTTACAAGGCCAGGCGAAGCCGGACGGCCTTTTGCGCTCGACGGCGCATTTGCTGCGGGAGTATCGGGGTATTCGTCTGGCCCGTCATTGCTCTGGATCAGTCAGCTTTCACAGCTAGTTTATGATTTAGATACAAGCAGAGACAATTATATTCTAGGATTTGCGCCAACAGGTAGTATGCCTTGGGCTGTGGGTGTAACCCCTAATGGCAAAATGGCCTATGTGACCAATTCGGGAGATGGGTCGGTTAGTATTATCGAAACGGCGCTTCATGCGCCAATAAACAAATTGACGGTTGGACAAAACCCACGCGCATTAGCGGTGGGACGTGTTCGAATCGTGAAATAGGAGGCAAGGATGGCTCGCTTCATTCTCGTGTGCATGGCAGCATGCGTATTCGGATTATGTTTCGCACAAACAGAGGCGCCTACAGCGCCAACGACAACAGAACCAACGGTGCTTCCAGCAGTGACACCGACAGCGCCACCTGTAGCGCCGATGAGTGTTGGACCAACAAAAGCAATTGAAATGAATCGTATCGCCAAATCGGCCGTAATCGACGGCAAACTCGATACTGGCGAATGGTTCCCCCTCTGGACCGAAGGAGATGTAACTGCTTTCGTTCAATGGGCTGACGATATGCTTTATGTAGCGGCGAAGTATCCCAAAGGCCGCAGCCTAATCATCTCACTCGATGGTTCAGGTAAGGGATGGCTAAAAGCAGCAGGCAATGTCGAAATTATGCTTCCAGGAGAAGATGTTGCCCAGCTTAAGGTTCGTTTTCTGGACAACAAAGGCCAGATGCCAGTATGGCTTGATTCAGCTCTTTTCAAAGCTCGTTTAACAGCTTCTGCTGGCATGGATGGGGACGCGCAATTTGTTGAAATGGCGATCCCCTCTGACAAGGATGATGGTTTTGTTTGGGAAGAGAATAAAGAATTCGGTTTAAGGGTCGATACTCTCGATCCGGCGTCCGCAGACCGTCCAGCTTATGAGCCGCGGCTTATGAGCACAGTACGTTTAGTCTTTGACAAGATGGCAGCTCCTAAGGGGCTTAAGAGCAAGATGAGTTGGGATGACCGACTGGTTGCTCCTAATGATACCATCAAGATTACCACTGAGTTCAAAAACGAAGGAACAGAGCCGTTTCTCCTCAAGAATATGACATTCTTGGGGAATGGACCGTCTGAAATGACGTTCGACCGACTTGAGCATCGCTGCTCACCGATCGATCCGTTGAAAAAATCAAAAGTTGAGTACAAGTCAACCTTGCCGAGTACGATGCCGCTAGGCACCTATGTCATCGATATCGTTTCCGAGAATTCAGATGGCTCAAAGTTCTTCGGCCAAAGCTCTTTCACTGTTGATGAACCGGTTATTGTGCAGTTCCATCTGAATAAGCTAAAAATCAAACTCGACAAGAAAAATCGCTTTAAGGGAGAAATTTGGCTGGATGCTCATACACAAAAGGACATGAAAGGCAACATGATGCTTTATGTGCAGCCAGGCTTTACTATCTTGAAGGGTGAGAATGCAGAGTTTGACTTCCCTCGTACTCGGATGCGAAAAGTGAACGAATTTGAAATAGAAGTGCCCGCCGGAACAGCGGGTATCACTGAGTTGAAATTGCAGATTAGCTTAGGTAAACGGACGATCACTCGCTCGACATGGGTAGAGATTATGCCAACTTCTCCTGCCCAATAATCTGAGATTTCTCCTGTAAATTATGCGCCGGCTGGACATATGAAGGTTTGGCCGGTGTGTAATAGGTTTCACCATACGCGGGTTGATTCATCAACAACGGAACGTTAACATGCAAGAATAGCAGGCCATACATGCCTAAATAAGCAACGATGCAAAGTCGGGCTGTGCGCCGAACGAAAATAGGTTTGTAACTTCGCGCCCACTCAAGGATAAGTAGTGGCAATGTAATAAATATCAGCTTCATTCCAATAAAAATGGTTATTCCGCATTGTAGGAAATAGTTGAACAGTGGGTTTCCTTCTTGAGCTTTCTCCCCTTGGACCAGAACGCAGGTCAGTATTAGATCAACTAGACAGATTATAGCAAGTATCCATGTTTCCCTACTTATTCTTTGTACAATCGTTAGCATCAGTCGCGCTCCTCGACGAATTTACCAGTACTGGGTTTTTCCATAAATATAAGCCTTGAGACGTAAGCATAATTATCAGCTTCGATTAACCTAATTAATTAGGTTATATTTGAGACTTTGCATAACTGAGTGAATGGGGAGTGATTTAGTGAGATAACTGAAGCAAAAAAGAAATATTAAATATTTTTCGAAAACCCCTTGACAAATCGACAAATGAGTCGTATTATACAATAACCACTGTGGGAAACCGCAGAGGGGAAAGGTCCAAGCAGAGGGAAACGCGGTCAGCTCTGCGAAGGGAAATTATTCCAGATCAACCGATCAAGAGTGTTTGATAGAAAACCAACCTAAAAAATTGGTATCTAGAGTGTGTTCACGCAAGGTATGATTTGGAGGTAACTTGTTGAAAGGCAAGGGAACCCTTCGGTAGGAAAAGTTCTCTCGACGTCATGCGCTTGCAGGAACAGAACTGCTTAGAACCGGCGGCAACGTTGGTTTTGACAGGGAAGTGAATGCAAGAAAAGCGACGATCGCAGAGACTGGTCCGAAAAAGTTGACGCAGCGATCCCTCTCGCAAGGGCCTTTTTTGTTGCGTTTTTTGGCGGGAATTATACGGAAATTATAACATTATAAGGAGATTGACAAGTATGGCGAATATACTTAGAATGGCGGCAGTCGGCGCAGGGGGTATTGGACATGCGCATCAAAGCGCTTTGATGAACAACCCCAAAGTTGAGCTGGTCGCTATCTGCGATATCGCAGTTGACAGGGCAAAAGCTCGAGCGGAATCATTAGGAATTCCTCACTGGTATGGCTCAATCAAAGAAATGTTGGCGAACGAAGACTTTGATGCAGTTACAGTGGTCACGGCTGATAACCTCCACTTTGAGCCGACTATGGAATGCCTTGATGCCGGCAAACACGTTATTGGCGAAAAGCCTTTGGCGATGGATGTCAAAGAAGCCGAACTGATGGTTGCCAAGGCCAAGGAAAAAGGCGTGAAGCTGGCTATTGACTATAATCGACGATTTTCACATGCCTACAAACAGGGTCAAAAGTGGCTTGAAGATGGTGAAATCGGCAACCTAGCTTATATCACCCTAAAGCTAGCCCAGGGAGGACCTCCTTCGCATATGAAGGGCGAGTTCTATCTTCTTTGGGAATTGGAAACGCACGCTATCGACCTTCTGCGATGGTTTGGCGGTGAAATCGTAGCGGTTTCATCCCAAATGGGCCGTCCGCGACTGAGCGAAGCCAGACCAGGTGAGCCGCCTTTGTGGACGAGCATGGCCATCTCCGTTCGGTTTGCCAATGATGCGGTTGCTTCTTATTTGGCAAGCTACGACAGTGACTATACGCACCCCATCGAACGACTCGAAGCTCGCGGCAATAAAGGCGCTCTCGTGGTTGACAACATTTTGACGAAATCAACCTTAATGCGGGCTGACAATCAAATCGTCGAAGAGTGGCGTCCAAACATCTTTAGTCAAGAACAAAACGACTTTGGCGGAACCTTTAAACCAAGAATGGATGCTTTCGTCGAGGATGTTCTTGCCGGCCGTGAACCCTATCCAAATGGCATAGACGGTTTGCAGGCAGTGCGTGTCGTCGATGCGATTATCCGATCGTGGCAGGAGCGAAAAGAAATTCTAGTCAAAACCGACTAGAATTAAAAAAATAAAGCCCTGGCCTCATTTGAGGCCAGGGCTTTTTGATATAGTTAATCATTATTGTTATCGTAGTTCTCGTTATTATCTCTGCTTTGGTTGCGATCGCGTCTATCGTAATTAGTATCATCGTTTCTATCGCGATTTTGGTCATATCGGGAATTGTCACGGTAATTATTGAAAACGAGTCTTTGGTCGATACGAACACCGAACTTTGTCCCATCTTTCAGTACAATATCGCGATAATCGTGGGTATTACCCTGGGTTGCGCCACCGAGTAATGCGCCGGCAATCGCTCCGAGGATTAGTCCCTGAACAGGTTTATGATTAGCCGAACCGATAATTAATCCACTAACTGCTCCAAATGCTACAGCACCAGTGACATCTTTCTTATTTCTGTCAGCAATGATACGTCCGGAGTTGGTGGTTTTATTTTTCAAGTTAACTAATGTGGCATCGATATTTTCTGACTGCCCGTCAGGCAACACAATCCGTTCGAAGCGAAGCTTAAGCATACCCGGGTGGTTTTTATTTGCTTTTTGCCGATCAACGATAACCCCTTCAATCTGCGTTCCTCTTGGGAGTTGATTTAAATAGTTACTGTCATTATAAATGGTAACAGTAAATCGGTCTCCCTTTCGGTTGTTGCGAGAGTTGAGGTCCTGGTCGAGTGAAACAGGAATGACCGTTCCATCTCGAATAACAATTTTGCTGTCATTTTGGTTGTAGCGATCATTTCGATCGTGATTATTATCTTTAGCTGCCATGCCGATCGAGCTGAGCACGGCCGCCACTACTACTAAGAGTATGGCTCGATTCCTAACATTGTGAAGTAATACGGTTTTCATTTTCATCCTACTTTCTCTGCTGAGCGCCGCACCAAGCGGCCGCTGACCCAGTACTTGTTTTCTATTTGTATAGACGAGATAAGGGAGGAAAATGTTAGTGGTTCGATAAAGAAAATAACAAGAAGGGTGCTTATGGCCCATTCCATAAGCATATTCCAGGTCTAGTTGATTGTGCACTTTTGTCATTAAAACAGGGTGAGGAGATTGCGTTGTAGGCCGATTATTGTATAATAGTTTTTAATGCATCACAGAAAGGAACTTTGTCAATGGGAATACAAACACGTTTTACTTTAGGCCAGGCGGATATTCCAACGCACTGGTACAACATTAATGCTGATCTTCCTGAGCCGATGGCGCCCCCGCTACATCCGGGGACAAAACAGCCGGTTACTTTAGAGGATATGACCGCTATCTTTCCTGAAAATCTTGTCATGCAGGAGATGTGTCCTGACCAGTATGTGGAGATTCCCGAAGAGGTTCGGGATATTTATGCGTTGTGGCGGCCGACGACTCTGTTGCGTGCAGTAAGGTTCGAGAAGGCGCTTCAGACGCCCGCTCATATCTACTTCAAGTATGAAGGCGAAAGCCCTGCAGGAAGTCATAAACCCAATACCGCTATCCCTCAAGCCTATTACAATAAGCAAGCAGGTATTCAACGATTGGCGACCGAAACCGGCGCAGGGCAGTGGGGTTCATCGCTTGCGCTAGCTTGTCGTTTATTTGGGTTAGACTGTACCGTTTATATGGTTAAGGTAAGCTGTGAGGCGAAGCCCTACCGTAAGTTGCTTATGCAGACTTGGGGCGCTGAAGTTTTCGCAAGCCCGAGCGATCAGACTGAATATGGTCGCAAGGTGTTAAGTGAAGACCCTACTTGCCCTGGCAGTTTAGGGATTGCCATTAGCGAAGCGATCGAAGATACCCTTCACTCGAAGGATACCAAGTATTCGCTCGGCAGCGTGTTGAACCATGTGTGCATGCATCAAACGGTCATTGGGCAGGAAGCCATTAAGCAGATGGAAATGGCAGGGGAAGAACCTGATGTTGTCATCGCATGCGTTGGTGGCGGAAGCAACTTTGCCGGTATAGCTTTCCCTTTCATTAAAAAGAATTTACTGGAAGGTAAGAAGTATCGTGTCGTTGCCGCAGAGCCATCGGCATGTCCAACGCTCACAAAGGGTGAATTCCGCTATGACTCAGGCGATACTGCCGGCATGACGCCGCTTATGATGATGTATACGCTGGGCCATGATTTCATGCCGCCTAAAATTCATGCAGGCGGATTGCGCTATCATGGAATGTCGCCTTTAGTGAGCCATCTCTATAAATTAGGATTGATCGAAGCTGTGGCGATCCCTCAGACAAGGGTTTTTGAAGCGGCAGCTTTGTTCGCGAGCACAGAAGGTATCGTCCCTGCGCCCGAATCTTCCCATGCTATTGAGCATGTCGTGCATGAAGCCAATGAGGCAACTAAAGCGGGAGAGAAGCGGGTCATCCTCTTCAACCTTTCCGGTCACGGCCTCCTTGATCTGACTGCTCACGATACATTCCAGTCGGGTTCTTTGCAAGACGTATAAGGTATCTGTCTATAAAAGGGGTAGGAGCTTCGCTCCTACCCCTTTTATTTTTGTCTGCGAACGGCCCACTGGGTAGTCTTCAGGAGGGCAGGGCAAGCCCTGCCCCTACATTCGATGAGAATTGCTATTTTGTTGCAAGCGCGTAGAGCATGTGGGCATAGATTTTGGCGCATTTTAAGTAAGATGTGATGGCGTACCGTTCATCGCTTTCGTGGGGGGGGCCGTCACCCTCGAAACCTGCTCCGACTGAGACGGTATTCGGCACTGCTCGGGCATAAGTTCCGCCGCCCATCGTTCCAGGCTCCTTCATATCCCCTGTCTCTTCGCGATAAACCTCAAGCAGTGTTTTGACAGGCTCCCTATCCAATGGCGCGTGCAGAGGTTTGCTATCCGTAAAGTTCGCGACAGTAAAACCAGCGTTATCTAACGCCTTAGCGCACATTCTTTGGACTTTCTTGCCTTTCCAAGTTACCGGATAGCGGATGTTGAATGTGGCGGTGACTTTATCTTTATCTAGTTCGAAAACGCCCAAGTTATTCGATAGAGTTCCCGAGACCTTATCTTGTCCATTATAACCAAGGTACATTCCGGCAGGGTCGGAGGCTTCCAACAAGAAATTGATCCACTTCTTGTCCTCAAATGGAAGCTCGGTAAGGACACGCAGCAAGCGTGTTACAGCGTTATCCCCGCCCCAAGGATGACTTCCATGGCAGGATTTGCCTGCAGTATAGATAACAAGTTCACCATTTATTAATTTATAAGAGACGTTCTTATCCCAATAATCATCCAAAATGGAAATTGCGGCTTGCAGTGAATTACCAGTTAGGGTGGCGGAGGCGGAATCGGGAACCATGTTAGGCCGTTCTCCCCCTTTGGCAGTAATAATTCGAAGGGTATGAGTGAAGTTGACTTCCTTCTCAATCGTTAAATTGCTAATGCCCTTTTCTGCATAGACCAGGGGCCATCCGGCATCGGGTGCGAAGCCATAGGTGGGCGCAGGTTCTTTTTTGAAGTAATGATGAACGCATCCAAAGCCGCTTTCCTCATTACACCCGAAAACAACTCGTATACGCCGCTTTAGCGGTACTCCTAGCTCTTTGAGCGCTCTTGCTGCAAAGAAAGCTGCATAGGTAGGTCCTTTATCATCCCCGACCCCGCGTGCATAAATATAATCGCCTTCGATCTCACCCCCGAAAGGCTCATGCTTCCAACCAACTCCTACTGGCACGACATCGAGGTGACCCAGCGACATCACCATTTCTTCCCCTTCGCCAAACTCTGCATGCCCTGCATAGCCATCGACATTTTTAACGCGAAAGCCCCATTTTTCGCCTAGATCGAGGGTGAAATCGAGCATATGCTTGAGTTCAAGCCCGAAAGGCGCATTATTTTGCGGCTCACTTTGGACACTTGGAATGCGTACGGCTTCTTGAAGAGTTTTGATCATCTCATCGCGATGGTCATCTATCCACTGGTGAAGTTGGGCGACAATTGGATCTTTTGGCATGAGTTGTTACCGTTTCTGTTTAGAATATCGGAAGTTTACCCCGTGAGACGCTTCTTGGCGCTAACGGATGTAAATTAGAGGACTAATGATGTTCGGTTCTTTCTAAGACCGTCTTTTGTAAATCAGGCCCAAGGTTGTTCCAATATTCGGAATAACCGCCGATACGGATGATCAGGTCGCCATACTTTTCAGGATGCGCCATTGCATCGCGAAGCACCGCTTGATCGATTACATTGACCTGAAGTTGAAGACCTCCGAGGTCGAAATAACTTCTTATTAGGGCTTTGAGCTTTGTTCTTCCTGCGGGTGTATTGACGAGTTCTTTGGCGACACGGATATTAACTACCAGTGTGCCAGGGGCGTGGACTTGGTCGAGAGATGCAGTTGAACGCAGCATCGCGGTTGGACCATTTCGGTCCCGTCCTTGAACAGGACCAGTCGAATCACCCACAGGTTCGCCATCTAACCTACCATCAGGGCTAGCATCAACGATCGAACCGTAATAAGCATAGGTAACAAACATCAGGATGGAGCACAAATATTTGCCCCCACGCCAAGTCGCGTAGCGCTTCCACTCTTTGAATAGAAAGCTGGAAACATGCTTTGCAAGCTCGTTTACTTCGGGATCATCATTGCCATGTTTGGGATAACGTTTTAGCTTAGCGAGAACATCTTCATAGCCGGAGAAGTTAGCCTTTAGAGCATTGATTAACGTTTCTGCTGAAATCGATCGCTCTTCGAAAACCCCTTTTTTGATAGCCATCAGCGAATCAATAATGTTGTTCAAGCCAATCAAATTTATAATTGACCAGTTGTATCTTGCGCCGCCATTGTAATAGAGTTTACCGTTATCGATGCAATCGTCGATTAGGAGGGTGCGGACAAGGGCAGGGAACCACTTCGAGCGGGTTTCTTGGCTTCTGTTCAACATTTCTGTAGCTTCATACACATTTTCGCGAATATCACTTTCGAACGTGGCAAGGAATTCATCGAATGTGTTGCAGTTAGCGAGGTGCTTATGGAGTGTTTCCAAAAAGAGTTTAAGCACTTGGTAATCGCTTTCAACTGATCCGACATTCGAGCGACCGTGAATCATGAATTCTGTGCAGCCGCCAAATGCAAATTCGTGTTTATCCTCTTCCGGCAAGTTTAATTGGGCTAGATCAATCGCGCGATTATAGTTCTCTTCGCAATAAAGCGCGGGTAAGCCTGTTCCTGTTGAAATCGTGTCGATTGCAGCATCCCACACTCGTTCGGGAGTATCTTTTCTTAAACGAAGCGCTAGATTGGGACGCCGCCTGCCTTTTGCCGCTTCCATACAGATAATCGTGAGGTCGTTACTGGCTTCCTCTCCGTTTGGTTTGGTTCCGGCTAGTGCGACATTATAGCTGTTAGTCTTATCTACATGAATCCAAAGCTGAGTGACAAGCTCAAGCACCTCATCGCGGGTGGTAATTCCCGTATCGATATCTTTCGTATAAAACGGCCACATAAACTGGTCAAAACGGCCGAGATTGTCGTTGTTGTCAAGGCAGTAAAGGAAAATGGTTCCAACCATCGCCTCAAAAAAGCTATTCGCAGGATGCATTACCAGACGGTTTCGGTAGACTTCTTCCAAACGTTTCCTATTGAGCTCTTTTTCAGGATCGTCAAAAGATAACCCCTTGAGGTAGTCAGCCAATCGGGCGATATAAACTTCAATCCCATCGACCAATATATTAAGCGATTCGTAAAAGTCAGCCTTATCCGGTTCTGTTAGATGAGACTCGATGCGCTTTTTATAGGAATCAAGCCCTTCAGTAAGCGCACGTCCGTAGTGAAGAATGCTGTGGGTACAACCACAGGTGCCTGGGAAGCTGTCGCAAAGCAGTTTGGCCTTTCTATAAGCGTTGCGCTCAGCCGGATTAGCGGCTTTCTCCATACACTCGCCGGCAAGACCTGAACGGATACCAATTCCCATATAAGATTGGCTCAGGATTGGTTCGCCTTGAAGCCAAATGTCGGTGCAAAAGGGATAAAGGGGTGAGCCATCGAATTCAGGGAGCAGACACTTTTCGAGATAATTAGACAGTGCATTCGCATGCCGTCTTGTCCACGAAATGTTCTCACTATGCAAAAAAGCTGCGGTGAAAAAGTCCCCTCGCGCTTCAAGCGCCAACGCTTCTTCGTCATTAAGCGCCCATTCGTTCGTATCGACATCCAAAGGTTTATCCAGCGTAATCATCCACTTCTCCAATTACATAGCTCAACTATATATTATCACGATAATATGATAAACGTACCTCAAATAATGGCAATTATCGCGATAATAAACAGTTTAAGTAAATTAGATCATTCAGTCGGTCGTTTGATAGCATTAATGTTGTTGGGTGTGAGCGGTGGGGTCTACTTCTTGGATGATTTGGGTGATGACGTTTAGTATCTCTTGTAAGTCAGTTTCCGATCGAGCTTCAGCATAGCATCGGACGATGGGTTCGGTTCCTGAGGGACGAACGCAAGTCCATGCGCCATCAGGGCGAATCAGTTGGACCCCATCGACCGTTTTGACTTCTGATACGATCTCACGCCCCAGATACTTGGGTGGGTCGTTCTTTAGCTTCTCAAGAAGAATTGACTTGGCCTCATCTTGAACTTGCAGGTCAATGCGCTTAGTATAATAAGCTCCATAAATTTCGGCGATTTCGTTTAGCATTTGGCGGCAGGAAAGACCTGTCTTGGCGACAGCTTCAACAACGACAAGGTCGGCAACGATGCCGTCTTTTTCTGGGATGTGGCCGAAGATAGTCAGACCGCCGCTTTCTTCGCCCCCTAAGATAGCGTCGTTTTGGAGAACGGCTTGACCGACATATTTGAACCCAACAGGAGTTTCAATAACCTCATAACCATAAGCTTTTGCTATCGCATCCACTTGATGAGTTGTGACTACTGATCGAACCACTGCCTTGCCTTCTGGCTTACGAGTCTTGAGAAGATGCCATAGCGCTAAAACGATGGTCTCGTTTGCGCTCAAATAGACCCCGTCGCGATCGACGATACCGAAGCGGTCGGCATCTCCATCAGTTGAAAGGCCAAGCTGTGCTCCGCTTTCAACCACTTTGGCGGAAAGTTCGCGCAGGTTATAGGCATTCGGATCGGGCAGACTTCCGCCGAAAAGCGGGTTGCGCTCGCCTTTGATAACCTTTACATCAACGCCGATATCTCGAAGGAACTCATCGAGATATTCGCGTCCGGAAGCATAAAGCGGGTCATACCAGAGCTGCAATCCCGCTTTGCTAATCATATCGATATCTAAAATCGTCTTCAGGTGGCTAAAATAGGCAGGTTTGGGGTCATATGAGACTTGTAGTCCGGGATTGCCTTCTCGATTGACCATCTGAGGGTTATCCTGCAAGCGTGCTATATGCTTTTCGATTGCGTTCGTCACATCGGGAAGGGCGGGGTGGCAGTATTCGGGAATAAACTTGATGCCGTTATATATGGGTGGATTATGAGAAGCGCTGATCATGACCGCGCCTCCTAAATTCTGGTCGCGAACGGTGTAGGCGGTGACGGGGGTTGGGGTATCTCTGTCAGGCACTAAAGTTCGAATGCCGCTAGCCGTCGCTACATCAGCCACGAGTTGAGCAAAGTCTTCAGATAAAAAACGAGCATCATAACCGACCATTAACCCGCGAGAAGCTATACCGGCCTCAATCATATAATCCGCTATCGCTTGAGCGACTAATGCGACGTTGTCAAAGGTGAATTCCCTGGCCATTACCGCTCGCCAGCCATCCGTCCCAAACTTGATTGATGCCATTTAACTACTCCACTTCCAATAAACAACCCCGTCAAATTACGGGTGTAGTAAATTTATTTTACCCTCAGGAAGGCAAGCTAATCTATAAACTCATTTAAGTGACGACAGACGGTCATATCCACTCTGTTTTCAATGAACTTTACTCCTTCGTCGATAAGCAATTGTTTTTGGATTTGAGCAAATTGGGGATTTCGTTTTTGAATAAGCAGGTCACCATGAACTCCGACTAC
>JBAXQP010000015.1 GCA_037131655.1 bacterium
AACGACCTAATCCTATTAGAAGGGGAGGGTAGAACATGTGGCAACGACCTGATGATGTGCAAACTGTGGAATTGTTTTTCGCAGGTGAACGGGTAAAGCCAGGAAGATACCGTGAAGTAGGAACAGGCAAAGAACTACATCTGGAAAAGGAAGATATTCTTCCTACTAGCCATGATGGGCGTGTTGCTTGCTATATGCTTGTCAGCGATACTTGGGGACAAATGAAAGTACAAGCTATTGTACGTCAAGCATCGACTTAACTTAGAATTTACTTGAGACTCATATGTTATCAGTTTGTCTTTTTTATTCTGTTGACTTGCCAAATGTATCATTCTCGATTTAGTCGTATATGTCAACTCGGTAGATAAATGAAGGAGGTGACATCTGTTGAGTATCCGTGAAGAGTCCGATATTGGTCGATTACTGGAGCAATTGGAGACTCACCCAGATCGTGGATTGTCTCATATAGAAGCCTACCATCGTCTTCGCAAATACGGTTCGAACGAGTTGGAGAGGCCATACATGCTATTAGTAATGGTGATAAGTGCGGCTCTTTTCTGCCTTGCCTTGGGAATGGTGCTGGTTCTCAAAGGAGAATTCGTCTATACCCTTGGTATAGTGGCAATCGGAGCCTGTCTGTCCCTCTTGGCCGTAAAGCTATGGATTCGTTATATCCGAGTAACAAAGGTCTCCAGAAAAGAAATCCCTTGTATATGCTCTGGGATAAGAACGGGTCGGTTGCAGCAACTGCTTGTTTATGCACTTGTTCCTGGGGATATAGTCAGACTCCAGGTAGGTGAGTTAGTTCCCGCTGACGGGAGATTAATTGAAGCTGTAAACTTAATGGTTCAAGAAAAGATATTTTCAGGCAATCAAAATCCTGTGGCAAAAGATGCTCTTTCTTCAGATGGTTCAGAACTCGAAGGATTCAAAAACAAGGTATTTATGGGTTCCATCGTAATAAGTGGAAGAGGGGTATTCGTTGTGACACAGACAGGTGCAAACACTCGTATCGGCAAAGCCAAGGCTCTGGCCCGCAAAAAGATGAAATAATTGTGTCAAGATAATAACTTCTGCACGTTTGCAACGTTTCAACTAGATATTGAAGGAATCAATTGTGAGTGATCAGAAAGGTTACTTATTGTACTTGCTGAATAACAAAGGAGATTATAAAGTATGAGCGGTTTTGATATAAGAAACATTAATGGACTGAATCAGGATGAAGCTGAACAAATTCTGAAAATAGATGGTCCTAATGAATTGCCAACTTCAAAGCCGCGCAGCATCTTCGCCATCGCTGTAGAAGTTTTTCGTGAGCCGATGTTCCTCTTATTGATAGCAGGTGGAGCGATTTATCTACTGCTTGGAGATCTGCAGGAAGCCCTCTTGTTGCTTGGCTTCGTTTTCGTGGTGATTCTTATTACACTTCACCAAGAACGCAGAACTGAAAACGCACTCCAGGCGTTGAGAAACTTATCAAGCCCACGGGCACGGGTGATAAGAGAGAGTAAAGAGATGCGCATCCCCGGTCGAGAGGTCGTGAAAGGCGATGCAGTCATCATTTCTGAAGGGGATCGTGTTCCGGCTGATGGAGTGGTGATTTCACACACCAATCTTTCAATTGATGAATCTTTACTCACGGGAGAGTCGGCGCCGGTACGGAAGTGTGAATGGGATGGCAAGTCAGTCGACATGTTCCCTGGTGGTGATGATGAACCGTTTGTGTTTTCCGGTACTTTGGTTGTGCAGGGTCAGGCACTTTTGCAGGTATGTAAAACAGGTATTCGCACCGAGATAGGGAAGATTGGGCGGTCTTTACAGTCAATTGAAGTGGAAAAGACCTCATTGCAGAAGCAGACCGGTAAGTTAGTAAGAAACCTTGCGATTCTTGGCGGTTCGCTAAGCGCCCTTGTTGTCATCGCATATGGGCTTACCAGAGGTGACTGGCTTCATGGCCTCCTGGCCGGTGTTGCTTTAGCGATGGCGATGCTGCCTGAAGAATTTCCGGTCGTCCTTACTATATTCCTTGCCCTGGGCGCATGGAGAATCTCACGAAAGCAAGTATTGGCCAGACGGATGCCGGCTATCGAGATACTGGGATCAGCCACCGTCCTGTGCGTCGACAAGACGGGAACTCTGACCCACAACCAAATGACCGTCGGGCAACTTTACGCCCATGACAAACACCTAGTCTTAGACAACGCTGGCAATACCCCGTTGCCGGAGGATTTCCATTCCCTCATTGAGTTTAGTATTTTGGCAAGTCAGCGTGACCCGTTCGACCCGATGGAGAAGGCATTTCACAAGCTGGGACATGAATGTCTAGCCGCAACTGAACACATCCATCGAGATTGGACCATTGTCCTGCAGTATCCGTTATCAAAGGAATTGCTTGCAATGTCCCATGTTTGGAAATCCAACGTGGAGAGTGACTATATCATAGCTGCAAAGGGTGCGCCCGAGGCCATTGCTGATCTCTGTCATTTCGATAATGAACAAAAATCAGCTTTGACCGTGCAGATCACAACGATGGCGGAGAGCGGATTACGTGTACTAGCAGTAGCAGGGGCACGTTTCACAAATGGCGATGATCTACCAAGCCAACAGCACGAGTTTGACTTTGAGTTCCTCGGTCTCGTGGGTCTGGTTGACCCAGTTCGAGCCTCCGTTCCGAGTGCAATTGCCGAATGTTATGAGGCAGGCATCAGAGTAGTCATGATTACGGGTGACTATCCAGCCACAGCTCGCAATATCGCTACACAGATCGGTCTGAAGGATCCAGATCACATTATCAGCGGCGAAGAACTCAATGCCATGTCCGATTCCGACTTGCGCAGCCGGATAGCAGATGTCAACGTTTTTGCGAGGGTTATCCCTGAACAGAAGTTGCGGATTGTCCAAGCGCTCAAGGCGAATGGAGAAGTCGTCGCGATGACCGGCGACGGTGTCAACGACGCCCCTGCCTTGAAGGCCTCCGATATCGGCGTAGCGATGGGAGGGCGCGGTACCGACGTGGCACGTGAGGCTTCAGGATTGGTTCTCCTCGATGATGACTTTTCATCTATAGTTGCTGCGATACGGCTGGGACGCAGGATATACGACAATCTAAGAAAAGCGATGGCCTATATCTTTGCAGTACATGTACCTATTGCTGGGTTGTCTCTAATCCCTGTTGCATTGGGTTGGCCGCTGATATTGATGCCCATACATATTGTATTCATGGAGCTGATTATCGACCCTGCCTGTTCTACTGTGTTCGAGGCAGAAGAAGGAGAAGCCAACGTAATGAGGCGTCCCCCAAGAGATCCTAATGAATCCATATTCGACAAAAGAACTGTTATCTGGAGTCTTCTTCAGGGGCTGAGCGTCCTGTTGGTGTCCCTTAGTGTGTTCATCGTATGGCGTAATATTGGAGCAACCATAGAGGAATCCCGCGCCATGTCGTTCGCCACCTTGATAATAGCCAATCTAACATTGATATTAACGAATGCCTCGTGGTCTCGGAGTATCCTTGCTACCCTGCGCTCGAAAAATCAGGCTATGTTGTGGGTTCTAAGCGGGGCGTTCTCTTTTCTCGCGTTAGTAATCTATGTGCCGATGTTCAGTAAGTTTTTTCTCTTCAGTAGACTCAATTCGCTAGAGGGATTAGCCTGCATGGTTGCCGGCCTGACAAGTGTAGCTTGGTTTGAGCTTCCAAAACTGATCATGGCACGCCGTGGTAAAGCTTTTCTTTCAAAGTCCTGAGTTGATCCTTGATAAATTCAAGCATTCATGACAAGACTGTAGACACACTGAAGTGGCCGGCTGTAGGTTCCACTTCTCTACAGATATACCGAAAAGTTTACCTAGACGATACTTCTACGCAACCTTGTTCAGTCACTATATGGTTGTACACATGACTTTCACATCTGACATTACGAAATATCGGAGGATTTATTGACTGTAGAAGCTGAAGTTCAAATCCGGGAGCAACTCGCCGAGTTAAAAACGGACTCGTTGTGCGGCCTTTCTGAGAAGGAAGCACAGGAGCGATTAACCACATATGGTCACAACGAAATACGCGAAGCAATACAACAAAGTCCGTATGCGAAGTTTTTTGCTCAGTTCAAAGAGGTTATGTCGGTTCTCCTGATTGTGGCCGGCATAATCTCTGCGCTTACAGGTGATATCACCGATACGATTGTTATCGCGGTGGTTGTGCTTCTCAACGCCATAATGGGATTTGTGCAGGAATATCGTGCAGAGAAAACTATTGCTGCTCTGAAGAAACTAGCTGTACCAGCAGCGAGGGTCATCCGTGAAGGCAGATTGATGGAATTGCCGTCTCACCTTTTGGTACCGGGTGACATCGTTCGAGTGCAAGCCGGCGATCTTGTACCGGCTGACGGAAGACTCACTGAAACTGTCAACTTAACGGTCGAAGAAGCTCCGCTTACAGGCGAGTCCATGCCTGTGGAGAAAGACGCTCTGCACTTCTGCGATTCCGCTGCCCCTATCGGAGACAGGAAAAGTGAATTATTCTTAGGCACAACTGTGTTGCAGGGTCGCGGCACATTTGTCGTTCAGAAGACGGGCATGAACACACAGTTGGGTAACATCGCCGAGTTGATTGGTAAAAGCCCCATCAAACAGACCCCTCTCCAGAAGCGTCTCGGGCAATTAGGACTTTACCTTGCAATCGGTGCAGTTGTTGTATGCGCCATAGTATTCGCGGCTGGCATTTTTCAAGGCCGCGACCTAAAGACGATGTTGTTGACAGCGATTAGCCTGGCGGTTGCTGCAGTACCAGAATCACTTCCCGCAGTTATTACGATCTCACTTGCATTGGGCGCACAGAGAATGGCAAAGCGTAATGCCCTCATTCGAAAACTTCCTGCCGTAGAAACGCTTGGCTGCGTGACAACCATCTGCTCAGATAAAACCGGAACTCTCACTCAAAACAAAATGCAGGTGCAATGCCTGTATGCAGGTGGACATCTTCTAAGTCGATCAGAGGAAGGATTTGTGGAAGAGGCCGACATTCTGGAAGGTGACGGATTCATTGGCATAGAGGATGCCGGCATCAAGGGGTTCTTTGAATCTGTAAGCCTATGCAATGATGCGAATATTCAATATATCGAAGGGGGAAGCATTCAGGCGATTGGTGACCCGACGGAAACGTCTCTTGTTCTAGCCGCGATACATGCCGGATTAGATGTTAGCGAGAGTAAACGGTTGTTATCTCGCGTAGCTGAAATTCCGTTCGACTCCACTCGCAAGCGAATGACCACGATCCATGTAGACGAAAGTGGACTTACCTGTGCGTTTACCAAGGGGGCTTTGGATGTAGTACTGCCTCGCTGTAACCAGGAAATGACCAATGGTAGCTTGCATGAACTTACAGATGAGAGGGTAGCAGAGATTAATGCGTTAGGCGAACAGTTTGCTTCACGAGGCTCACGCATAATTGCAGCAGCTACTCGCTCATTCAAGCAAACACCTAGAGACATTAGCGAAGACCTTATCGAGCGGGATCTCGTTTTTTTAGGTTTCGCTGGTATCAGCGACCCTTCTCGGCCTGAGGCTGCATCAGCAGTGCGAAAGTGCAGGGATGCAGGTATCCATGTGATGATGATCACAGGTGACCATCGGTTGACGGCTGCTGCTATTGGTTCCGATTTAGGAATCGCGTCCGCGGATGACATTGTGTGCGAAGGGAGCATGCTGGATGATTTTGACGATGATGGGCTTGCAGAACAGGTTCGTCACTGTCGTGTATTCGCCCGTGTCTCTCCTGAACACAAGGTTAGGATAGTAACAGCCCTTCAGGAAAGCGGCCATGTTGTCGCTATGACAGGCGATGGTGTGAACGATGCGCCCAGCCTCAAAAAAGCAGATGTTGGTATTGCTATGGGCATCACAGGAACAGATGTCAGTCGCGAAGCCTCAGACATGGTACTTACAGATGACAACTTTGCGACCATCGTCCACGCTGTAGAGGAAGGCCGGACCATCTATGACAACATCCGGAAATTCGTTCGCTACACCCTCGCTACCAACCTAGGTGAGGTATTAACCATGTTTTGCGGAATGCTCGCAGGGCTTCCGTTGCCGCTTCTTCCTATTCAAATTCTTTGGATTAACCTTGTGACGGATGGTCTTCCTGCACTTGCTCTTGGTGTAGAGCCTGCGGAAGGCGATGTGATGAAGCGGCCTCCACGAAATCCAAACGAGAACCTCTTTGCTAGAGGTCTCTGGCAGCACATACTATGGGTCGGCGCATTTATGGCTGCTGCCACACTGACGTTGTTTGCTTTAGAAGAGAAGAAGCATGGTGTGGAGTATGCTCGAACGATGGCGTTTTTCACTATTGCCGCGTTCCAACTCTTCCACGTGCTTGCGATACGCAGAGAGCGCGAATCGGCTTTCAAGACCAAGTTGAGCGCCAACCCATTTCTAGCCTTGGCCGTAATAGGTACCTTCGCCATGCAAATCGTGATTACCTACGTAAGCCCGATTGCAAGCGTGTTCAAGAACGTACCTATCAGCTTTTCAGACCTATTACTATGCACCGCAGTCTCCAGTTCACTCTTTTTTGCCGTAGAGCTTGAAAAAGCTTTATTCCGAAAACATTCACGTTCTTAGTTGTAATGGATGATCAATCATGAATAACATAAAACTCTTTCTTCTCTTAGGATGCCTGACTGGGATATTTGTACTTATTGGCAGTCAGTTTGGGGGATCTGGTGGCGCAATCATTGCCCTTGGCTTCGCTGCAGTCATGAACCTTGGCGCATATTTCTTTAGTGACCGAATTGTGCTTGCCATGTACCGAGCAAAAGAAGTGAACGAGGTTGATGAACCCAGGCTGTATGGTACTGTTCGACTTCTTGTTCAGCAGGCACGTATGCCAATGCCAAAGGTCTATATTATCGAAGAGGATGCTCCGAACGCATTTGCAACTGGGCGCAGTCCAAAACATGCTGCAATCGCAGCGACAACCGGCCTTGTGCGCCTTGTAAGCGATGAGGAACTTAAGGGCGTAATGGCTCACGAACTCGCACATGTCGCCAATCGCGATATCTTGATTGGAACAATCGCAGCCACTGCGGCGGGTGCGATCACAATGATTGCAACGATGATCCGATGGGGCGCCCTCTTTGGGGGAATTGGAAGCAACAGAGACGACGAGAATAACAGTGGATCAGGGGGCATCGTTGCTGCAATCGCAATTTCGATTATCGCTCCCATTGCCGCAATGCTTATTCAGATGGCCATTTCCCGTTCCAGGGAGTATCTCGCCGATCAGCGAGGAGCAAGATTGGCAGGCAACTCCATGGGATTGGCCAATGCTCTACGAAAACTGGAATTATCGGCTGGGAAATACGAGGCTTTGTCTAGCCCCGCTACGGCGCATATGTTCATCGTGAATCCTCTTTCCGCTAAAGGGATTACCCGACTCTTCAGCACGCATCCGCCAACGGCTGAAAGAATTGCTCGACTAGAGGCTATGTCGAAGTTGACAAACTTGGAGGTCTCGAAGTGAGCACGGTAGTCATATCAAGAGGCATCTTGGACGGATCAACAGCAGAGCGGCTTCGAACGCTTCCTCTGATCGAAAAGTCTCACTTTTCTATCAGCATATGCTCAAGACGCCTGCCATGGCTCGGCAATGGCTCAGCTAACAAGATGTCTTCACACAGCACTAATTCTGAAGGAATCGTGAGAACTGGTAACTTTACTAATGAGTCTCTTCACGCTATCGCGCAACAACAACCAAAGATTATTGCCATATCCCAAGAGACAGGGCAAAAAGGATCACTCGCTCGATTGGCATCAGACGGTCTGTGTCTGTTAAACAAGGGGCGAACACCTGTTCTGCTGCTACCAACACCATTTTCAGCGCCTTCGAGTGGAAGGGTACTGATTGCCGCGATGTGTTCTGGCATACCGTCCGTGACCGATGGGACTAGCATACCAGGGTTACTAGATCTGAATGGAAGGGAGGTTGTTGTAATGTCTATCGCCCGTCCCTTCCATCCACCTTTTACTCGTGTCGCAATGGCTATGCGCGGCAATCAGTCGAGGGCGCTGCGTGAGATTTGGGAAGAGCAGACAGGCGAAGCGACAGTACAAGCAGAACTTATTGCAACCCATCTGTCAAAATGTGGTAAAAAACCACTGTTTGTGGGACGGACTGGGCGCTTCGCGAATGAAGTATGTCAAGCATCTCGATCAGCAGATACATCTTTGGTCTGTCTTCTTATGGGACAACGCGCCCGCAAGTGGTTAAATAAGTCTGTGCTAATTGAATTACTTGAGAAGGCTAATGCACCGATTTTGCTTGTTCCATAAGTATGGAGATATAGCGCAAGACGGCAAATATCACACTGTTAAGGAAAAGAAGGAGCAATCAATGAAACAACATGGTGAACTTCAGAAGTGGGTCGAAGAGATGGCTGCAATATGCCAGCCCGATTCTATCGTCTGGATCGACGGATCGGAGGAAGAGAAAGACCGGCTTACCCAAGAAGCCATCGCTACCGGTGAAGTCATACCTCTAAACAAAGAAAAGCTGCCCGGCTGTCTTTACCATCGTACTGCGATCAACGACGTCGCGAGGACAGAGGATCTTACATTTATTTGCACTACGCTTAAAGATGACGCCGGCCCTACCAACAACTGGATGTCACCTGAGGAAGGCTACAGCCGAGCAAGCGAGATATTTACCAGCGCTATGAAGGGGCGTGTCATGTACGTTATCCCCTTCTCAATGGGCCCGGTGGGATCGCCTTTCAGCAAGATAGGCGTCGAACTGACCGACAGCATCTACGTAGTTCTGAACATGCGAATCATGGCACATGTCGGCTCGCAGGTGCTCAAACAACTTGGTTCCGACGGCAAGTTCACCAAGTGTTTACACAGTAAGGCCGATCTCGATATCAAGCGCAGACTGATTCTTCATTTTCCTGAAGATAACACGATCTGGAGCGTCGGCTCCGGATACGGCGGCAACGTCCTACTTGGAAAGAAGTGTCTTTCGCTGCGAATTGCGAGCTTCCTTGGAAAGAACGAAGGCTGGCTCGCTGAGCACATGCTGATCATGGGAGTCGAGGATCCTGATGGACATATCAAGTATATAGCGGCGGCTTTCCCTAGCGCATGCGGCAAGACAAACCTAGCAATGCTTGTTCCCCCAGAGGGACTGAGTATAAAGGGATACCGCATTTGGACGGTTGGTGACGATATAGCTTGGATGCGAGTCGACACCGATGGGTGTCTATGGGCGATCAACCCTGAGACTGGTTTCTTCGGCGTTGCGCCCGGCACCAGCATGAAGACTAATCCGAGCATGATGAAGACCATTAATCGAAACACTATATTCACAAACGTCGCCCTTTTGCCGAACGGCACAGTATGGTGGGAAGGCATGGATGGAGAAGCTCCCGATGAGGCCCTCGATTGGCAGGGTCGGGCTTGGAAGCCAGGAATGAAGGACGAGAATGGTAAGCCAATACTCGCCGCGCACCCGAACAGTCGGTTCACCACACCGCTCACGCAGTGCCCGTCGCATTCGTTACGTACCGAGCACCACCACGGTGTTCCGATTTCCGCAATAATTTTCGGAGGTCGCCGCAACCTACTTGCTCCGCTCGTCAACGAAGCGTTCGACTGGGAGCACGGCGTATATGTTGGTGCGACGATGGCATCGGAGAGAACCGCCGCTCAGTTCGGCAAAGTCGGCGAAGTGCGTCGCGACCCGATGGCGATGTTGCCATTTTGCGGCTACCACATGGGCGACTACTTCGAGCACTGGATCAACATGGGCAAGAAGATGACCAAACCACCCAAGATATTCAACGTCAACTGGTTTCGAACAGACGATGACGGCCATTTCCTATGGCCAGGATTCGGTGAGAACCTGCGTGTCATCGAGTGGATACTCGGCCGATGTCGCGGTAAAACTGAGGCTCGCAAGACACCTATCGGTTACGTTCCGACAACGGACAGCCTCGATTTGACAGGACTAGATATATCCCGCGAATCGATGGAGAAGCTACTCACTGTTAACCGTGATGACTGGTTAGAGGAGACTGATGACATCACAAGCTTTTTCCAACAGTTTGGGAATCGATTTCCAAAGGCTCTCTGGGAGCAGCATGAAGCGCTTCGCTTGAGGCTTCGAGCTCCGGTTACGCTTGTGAAACCGGGAAGTGAAGCTAGGCCGTTAGCTATAGAACTGAACGAGGTGATTCAACGCGAGAATCCTCACATATACGGGATGCTCTCCGAATACGGCAAGAGGAGCTTCTTCCCTAAGGGAATTCTTAGTCAAAGTGCGGAGGCAAAGGAGAAGGCCACCAAATTCGATGCAACCATCGGAATTGCTCGTGAAAAGGGAAAGCCGATGTTCCTGCCATCGATCATGCAGCATTTCCCGACTCTGAGTCCCGCAGATGCACTGACGTATGCACCTGCTACCGGGCGGCCCGATCTAAGAGCGAAATGGCGCGACCTGCTGCTTTCCAAGAACCCGAGCCTGGCTGACAAGAGTTTCTCCATGCCTATCGTTACCAGCGGCGTTACTCATGCCATTAGCCTGGTAGGCGATCTGTTTGTGGATAAGGGTGACGTGATTCTTCTCCCCGACAAGTTTTGGGAGAATTATGAACTGCTCTTTGCCACCCGGTTCCAAGCGCAGTTGGCGCTTTACCCATTCTTTAATACTACTGGTGGTTTCGATGTAGAGGGGCTGCGTCAGGCGCTTTCCACACGTGCTGGGAGTTGGAAGACGATTGTCATGCTGAACTTCCCGAACAATCCCACCGGATACTCGGTGACCAAGGATGAGGCAAATGCCATTACCTCCGTGCTCGTCGAGGCCGCCGAAAATGGATGCAACCTGGTAATAGTATGTGACGATGCTTACTTCGGTCTCTTCTACGACGAAGACGTTCTACAGGAGTCGATGTTTGCCATGCTTGCTGGGATTCATGAGCGAATCCTGGCAGTTAAGGTGGACGGACCGACCAAAGAGCAGTTCGTCTGGGGTTTCAGGACCGGTATGCTGACTTTTGCCAGCCGTGCGAATCTGAGTCAGGAGGCACTCTACAGCGCTTTGGAGAAGAAAGTCGCTGGTGCGATTCGAAGCGCGATTTCAAATTGCTCCCAGCCTGCTCAGTCCGTATTAGCGAAAGTACTGTGCAGTGAGGCTATCGAGACAGAGCATGAGGAGAAGTACCATATACTCGCGGGCAGAGCCAGAGAAGCTATGAGGATCCTGAGCTTGCCCGAATTTGGCGATGTGTGGGAACCATACCCATTCAATTCCGGCTACTTTATGTGCCTCAAACTAAAGCACGTGGCTGCCGAAACCTACCGAACGCATCTTCTTGAGAAGTATGGCATCGGGGTGATCGCAAATGGCGAGAGCGACATCAGGGTTGCGTTTTCAGCTGTGGAATGTGACGAACTATCGGAACTTTACCACCAAATGGCGGAAGCCGCAAGGGATCTTCGCAATTCCCCATAGACCCGAGCTGTCATTCTTTGAGAAGAGTAACTTTATATGATTGGTCGCCATGAATAACGGTTTTCCAAGTCTCGGTTAATACCGATTCAAACAAAAGGGTTTTGATAACGCTGGTTCAGGGGTCCCACCCGGAATACGTTCATGGTGGCAAAGCTTTTCAGGTCAACCAAAACAATTAGATGATACATCCACAGGAGGATACGATTATGAAATGTCCCGTTTGTGACGAATCACTTCGCGAAGTACAAAAGCACGGAGTAAGCATTGATATTTGTCCCGGATGCAAAGGTATATGGCTTGACCGGGGCGAGTTGGAGAAGATACTGGATCTGGCGGTTACAAATGGACCAGTGTCTGAAACGAGAAGTGACCAAGCTAGGCCACAACAAGTGTTCGAAGAACCACGCAGGTCGTTCAATGAGCACAACGACCATGACAATCACGATAAACGCGATCACGACAAACGTGAACATGATGAGCATGGCCGCGAACAAGGCTATGGCCAGAAGAAAAAGAAAAGTTCTTGGCTGGGTGATATTCTTGGTGGTTTAGGCGGAGATTAGCTGGAAGCTACCTTTCCTCTCCGCATGCGGCACGAGTACTCGTCAGCGCTAGCTTTCGGGTACTCGTGCTGCATACGGTCAAAACGCGGTGTATTGGCATCTAAAAGACAGGGATGAGCGAGTTATCATAGATGAGTTCCATAAAGAAATTGAAAAGTCTAAAATGCTGTGTATTAGGCTGCGGCTGCACGATGGTTGGTGTTGCCATTGCTGGTGTATTGCTGACAGGGGCGATGACAGGCGTTGTCGGATGGATATCAGGGGCCGCAAATCGAGTAGGTGTTAATATCCCTAAGGACATTAAGATACCAACGGAAATCAGGTTCCCGAAAGAAATCGGAATTCCTCCGATCACCCTGCCAAAGCTACCTGTAAACCCCTTCAAGCTCTCCGCGCAGGAGCAAATTGTGCTTGGACGGGAGGTAGTCGTAAAACAAAAACTTGACCAGGATGCTTTCGATGACCAAAGAATCAACGAAATAGCTGCACAACTGGTCAAGACGCTGCCTGCCAAGTACAAAGGCCCTGCTGATCTCGGCGGTTGGGAATGGAAATTCCGCGTTCTGCGAACGAAAAGCGGAGAAGTAAATGCCATCGCTCTTCCAGGAGGCAAAATCTACGTTTATGACGGGCTGATCAAGCTGACTGACGGAAATAATGACGAACTCGCAGCTGTAATCAGCCATGAAATGGCACATGTTGTGGAGGAGCATTCCGCTAAACAACTGAGCAATGCAGGACTCTTGCAGAAGGCTACGGACTTTTTGCTTCAAAATGCAGGCGGCGGCGGGGGAACACAAGAAGAGATGATCGGCGTCCTGGCAGCCCAAATGGGTCAACAAATAACTCAAATGCGCCTTTCTCAGTCTGCTGAATACCAAGCAGACGATATTGGTTTTTCGATCATGGCCACTGCCGGATATAACCCAAAGGTCGGTCTCAACATACTTCGAAAACTCGAAAAGCTCTCAGGAGAGAAGAGTTCACTCCTGAGCGGTGTGTTCAGCACGCATCCTCCGACGCAGAATCGGATACAGAGGCTGCAAAAGAACATGGCCAGCTACCAGTCAGTTGGTAAAGTGAACTAGGTATATATGGAACTACTTCAAGGCGAAAACCTGATAAAACTGATCCAGAGTGTTGGCTATATCGGTCTCTTTGCAATTGTCTTTGCTGAGTCGGGTTTGCTAATTGGTTTCTTTCTACCGGGAGACAGCCTATTGTTTACTGCCGGCTTCTTGGCCGCACAAGGATTCTTGAATATTTATTGGCTGATAGCGATCTTGTTGACGGCAGCAATTCTTGGTGACAATGTTGGCTATATGTTTGGCAAGAAGGTCGGCCTCAGACTATTCGACAAAAAGGACTCCTTCTTGTTTCATAAAAAGAATCTGATGCGTGCAGAGATGTTCTATGAGCGGTATGGACCGATGACAATAGTTGTCGCGCGATTTATCCCTGTAGTCAGGACATTTGCTCCGATTGTAGCGGGGATCGGCAAGATGGATTACAGATTATTCGTTTGTTACAATATAGTCGGCGGTGTAATCTGGACAATTTCGCTTACACTGGCAGGATTCTACTTATCCAAAGTAATCCCCGACGCAGAAAAGCATCTCGAACTGATAATAGCAGTGATAATATTGTTGTCCGTCATGCCACCGATTCTTCATATTCTTAAAGAGAGACACCTGCGAAAAAGAGAAGCGCGAGTCACTACGAGAAACGATCGGGAATATGAGGAGAACAACAATGCCGTTTGATACCAGCTTAGAAGGCAATAAGAAATTGATTACTAGTCTTAAGAAAAACACGAACCGTATCTTTAACATATTAGGAATCGTTGCTTTGCTAACATTAGTTGTCAGTGGTATGAGCATGCTGTTTGGCCCACAAGGTGAATCCAAGGAGGAAATGCCTGGATTCCTCGGCCTAAGCAAAGAGCCTTGGCTTGAGATTCACGAATCTGCCACCGCTGCGTTTATCGCCATCGTGCTGGTTCATATCATACTTCATTGGCGACCAGTCCTGAGCTTGTGCAAACAATGTATTCGCCTGCCGAAACGACTAATCAGTGAGCCATTGGCGTTAATTATAGTATTGCTTGTTGTACTGCTAACTGCGGGCGCAATACCCGACGAAACAGAAACTGAACAGGACGAAGATCGTGAGTCGGAGTATTCTGTATCTGTAAGCACCGCAACCTATATACACGTTACAGCAGGGGCTACAATGGCTATTGTGCTATCGCGCCACGTTTCTAGACGATGGCGTCGGCTCATACGTGCAAACTGAAATAGAGTTTTTGTCAACAATCTGATATAGGTATTGCTGTTGTCAATAGCGACAGAAGAGTGTCGTCAATGTTATCATAATTCGACTTCCTGAGAGTAAACTGTCTTTAGTTCTTATTAATGCACCGGATCGGCTATTAGCCCCACAGAATGCCATTACCGCTAAAGCCGAAAACTCTGGCTACAAGCGCAGATAGGTCTCATTTTTGCAACAGAGAAAGAACCCATTTGTGGACAATTTGGAAACAGTGGAGTAACAATGCCTGAATCCAGTTTCTATCACATCTCCTCGAAAGGTAAGTTGGCTTATGTCGCCACTTTAGATGAGGCTCTGACTGCAGCCAAGAAAGAGGGATTTGTCTGGCTGGATTACCGCCAACCAACTAAAGAAATACTTTCAGTTCTTATAGATTCATTTAGCATCCATCCACTCTCCATCGAGGATTGTATTGACAAGAATCAAGTACCCAAGATAGAGGACTTCCCAGGAAATACATTTATCATCTTCAACGCTTTTAGCTATGCCGACGGGGAACTCTCAGTCGATGAAGTGGATATGTTTATTGGCGAGAAGTTTCTAATCACAGTTAGCGAATATGACACTGCAATGCGTCAGCCTTTGAATGACATCCAACGTATTGTGGAACTCGATATTCAGAGCGTACGACAAGGACCGGCATTTTTGATGCACGTTATTCTTGACCACATTGTGGACCAAAAGTTCGTGGCAATAGAGGCGCTTGAGGATGATTTGGAAGCAGCAGAGGAAGCGATGCTTGCAGACCCTGCTAGTTTTAACCCAGGAGAGATGCTTCGCCTGCGTAGAGAACTGCTGAATCTTCGCAAGAGTCTCTTCCATGAGCGTGAGATTCTGGTGAAAATTTGCCGAAAGGACTGCCCGTTTATTTCTGACAAGGCAATTTTTCACTACAGGGACATCTACGATCACCTTGCCAAATTCTTTGAATTGACCGAATCCTATCGCGACATCGTTACCAGCCTTATGGAACTCTACACGTCTATGCTGAGTAATATGATGGCGAAAACCTCCAATGAGACCAACGCGACCGTTAGGCGCCTGACTTTCATCACGACAATCTTCATGCCACTCACCCTCCTCGCCGGAATTGGCGGCATGTCCGAATGGTCAATGATGACAGGACCAACAAACTGGAGGATCGCCTACCCAGCCTTCATATTAGGGATGGCAATCATAGGCATCGCAAACTACTACCTACTTAGACGTATCCGTAATTAAAATTATGAATCGGTCCGTTTTTTCGGTGCAAAATCACCGGATAGACCCCCTTGGAAAGGGGAAATTGGGTTGGGTTTCGCCTTAATACCCTCCGTTTCGAGGTACTATATAGGGGTGATGAGTTCGAAAGTTGACCTCGATACGCTTAATCCCCAACAGCTTGAAGCCGTGGAACATCCTAGTGGACCATTGCTTGTATTTGCCGGCGCGGGGAGTGGAAAGACGCGCGTAATTACGTATCGTATTGCGAGATTGATTGAAAAGGGCATCTCGCCAAGGCGAATCCTTGCGGTTACTTTCACCAATAAAGCGGCAGAAGAAATGAAAGCGCGTGTATCGAAGATCTCTGGGGAGGATGCTCGAACGGCATGGATCGGCACCTTCCACGCCACTTGCGCGCGCATCCTTCGTGAAGCAGGGCAGAATATTGGGGTTGATTCGAAGTTCGTAGTCTACGATACCGACGACCAACTTGCCCTCATACGCGGCATTCTCAAGTCGTTGCAACTTGATGATAAAGAATTTACTCCGCGAAGCGTGCTCAATACCATTAGCCGCGCCAAGGAGAAATTGATCTCGCCGGAAGATTTCGACGCGCACCATTATGGCTATTTCGATAAGATATGCGGCAAGATTTATGGTCTTTATCAAGTTGCGCTTGCCCAAAACCGCGCGCTCGATTTCGACGACCTCATCTACTACACCGTACGCCTTTTCGAGCAACGCCCAGAAGTACTGGATCGCTATCAAGACCGCTTCGAGCATGTATTAGTTGATGAATTCCAAGACGTGAACTTATCGCAATACAAACTCATTCGAATGCTCGGCGATAAGCATCGCAACATCTGCATCGTCGGGGATGATGACCAGTCTATTTATATGTTCCGAGGCGCTGATGTCTCGCTCATTCTACGCTTCAGTAAGGACTATCCGGACGCCAAAACCATCCGATTAGAGCAAAACTACCGCTCCACCCAACGAATTCTTGATGCGGCGCATCATGTGGTCAAACATAATAAAGGCCGCGCCCCTAAGAAGCTGTGGACCGATAACCCTGAAGGTGCGCCTTTAACCGTCACTGAAGTCGGCACCGAGCAGGAA
>JBAXQP010000016.1 GCA_037131655.1 bacterium
GTGTTTAAGACATACTTAATTCAAAAGCAGGTATGGGGTGCAACCCCATACACCCGTAGGGTGTCATTCAGAGCCGAAGGCGTGGAATCTGTCTGGAAGTCCCTTCGATATGCCGCGCTACGCTCGGCTGCTCAGGGTGAACGAAAAAGGGGATCCGCTTCCCTGAGCAAGCCGTTCAGGCATGAATTAAGGCTTACTCGATTACAACGTAACGTTAAAGGCCAAACCCATCCGTCCTGATCCCCCAGCATCCTCTGATTGACAGGCGGGGGGGTGGGGTGCTACAATTTTGGGTGTAAATATAGTATAAAAGGTTCAATATCTGAGTTGGAGGGGCGCCTTGATTGATACCAGTGATTTCCGTAATGGCATGCATATTATCCTCGATAGGGATATCTATACAATCGTTGAGTTTCAACATGTGAAGCCCGGCAAGGGTGGGGCGTTTGTGCGTACTCGGCTCAAGAAATTGACTACAGGGCAGGCGCTTGAAAAGACCTTCCGCGCTGGCGAGAAGATGGAACAGGCGATGGTCGAGCGCACGAAAATGGTTTACTTATATCGGCAAGGCGATGAATACGTCTTAATGGATCAGGAAAGTTACGAACAGATACCGATCAGTATCGCGATGCTAGGCGATCAGGCGAAGTACCTCAAAGAAGAGATGGAATTGACCGTTCTCACCGGTGATGGCGTGATGCTTGGGGTGGAAGCGCCCACTTTTGTTGAGTTGGAGGTTGTCGAGACCGATCCGACCTTCAAGGGCGATACAGTCTCCGGCGGCGGCAAACCCGCTAAGCTGGAGACAGGCGCTATCATTAATGTTCCCTTCTTTGTTGAAGTTGGCGACGTAGTTAAGGTCGATACGCGCACGGATTCTTATCTTGAACGCGTGAAGAAGTAATAGGTTTCTTCTGCGGAGGAATTGAATGAGAGGACCGTCCTCTTCGGACTATGAATCGGGGGAGTACGATCCACGCGCTCCTTGGCAACGTACACTTGACGATGTAGCGCGGTGGTTATTTTACATCTCACTAGGCGCGGCGTTTGGCGCGTTAGCCTATTTGGTATGGGCGATAGTCAACTTTGCCGGAGTGCCGGGTGATTTTCGTCCTGAAGATGCCGCTCGGCTTAAGAACGGCATAGCCCTCGTTGGTCAGGTTTATCTTCTCGCCACCATTATTCTCGTCCTTTCAGTCTCCTGGCTTTTCCATGAGAAAGACTTCGTTGGCTATATCTTTTTGGGGGCAGGTTGTGTTGTCTATTGGGGCTTGCCGTTTGTACTTCAAGCGCTTTTGCAAAAGCCCATCGGTGTTCACGCAAAGCCGCTGAGCGGAGCTGCTTTCGAACAGATACAGCTAGCCCTTTGGGTCTACTTAGTTCCGGCAATCTTTCTAATTATTGCCGATCTTGTTAAGCGTATCGCTTTGGGGCCGAGTAGAGGGATGCGCGATTTAACTTATGGGGCAGGTCTTCTTAGAGAAGAGGACATCAAGCAGCGGTTCCTAGGTAAGTGTTGGCAGCTTCCTTTTTGCACCAAAAATATGCGGATGCGGTGCCCGATTTATCACGCGAGGCGCCATTGCTGGCGGGAGAAGGTTGGATGTTTGTGCGAACCTAACAGCATTCGCGAGGCAATGAAAAACGTAACGGTTTTCACGCGTGATAGGGAGACGAATGCACATTTCATCCCATACAATCGTATCTTGGGCGGACCGGCTAAGCGCGAACGCTGCCGCAATTGTGCGATATACGAATCTCATCAGCTTCAAAAGTATCAGGTGCTGTCCCCGATAGCTATTTTTGCGGTGATCGCTTTGGCCTATCTAAAGCACAGTTTTCTTCTTACCGTCATGGTTGGATGGTTGGGCAAAATTGACCAACTCATGAGGCATTTGTCGATATTTCCTTCGCAACAGAATACAAAAGGGGCGGAAACTATGGCGGATATGATGCAAAATGCAAGTTGGGCTGCCGAATTGATGTACTTGTGTTTGGTATTGTTAGCCGTGTCGTACTCAATCAAGGGTCTTGAATGGCTCATGTTTAAGGTGCAGATTTAATGAAAGCGGATTTGAACAAAATTGAAGCTCTCGTGAAGATAGCCGAGGAAGCAGATTTGAGCGAAGTAAGTGTGACGGCTCCAAGTGGGAAAGTGGTGATCAAACGACTTCGAACCGCCTTTGAGTCCGTCGTGAGCGATCCGGAGCAGGCGCCGATTGAACTTGAATATGAACCTGAAACGGCGCATGTCGTCCCGATCGAGGTTGTAGCTCCGATGGTTGGTTTCTTCCGACCTACTGCTGATCCTATCATGGTAGGGGATGAGTTGGACCCGGGTGACGTCGTGGGTTATATCGAATCGCTGACTTTGATGAATGAGATTACAGTTACAGAGGGTGGGCGAGTCGTTGATATTCTGGTCGAACCTGGCGCGGCTGTGGAATATGGTCAGCCATTGTTCTTGTTGGAACCCGAGTAACTTGGAGGAAACAATATGAAGAACGAGCGTGGTTCGTCATTGGTTGGTATGCTTGTCGCGTTGGCTGTTATCGCAGTAATGGTTTCCGTGTTCTACATCTACAAGCCATTTAGCCAAACACCGGCTATCAACGTGAAGGGCAGCACGAAGCAAACTCAAGTTGGGCAAGCAATGGATAAGGGACGGGAAGGAAGTTGTGTAAATAACCTTTCCCAAATCAAAGCCGGTCTCGAGGTTATTAAGGTAGACGGTGATCTCCCGCCTGATCTAGATGGGCTGAAAAGGGCGCTTAAATTTCCTGATAGCATGTTCGTATGCCCTGTCAATGGGCAACCCTATAGCTACAATCCTCAAATCGGCGAGGTACACTGTCCAAACGGCCACGGGTAGTTATTGGGATAGAAGCAAGAAGCAAGAGCAGGCTAAAGAATGATCTAGCCAATTTCCCCCTTTCCAAGGGGGAATACAAAGGGGTCTTAGGGGGCCAGGGGGCGAAGCCCCCTACACGCCGTAGCTTTAGCGTAGGCGTGTCATTCCAAGCTTGTCGAGGTATCTTCCGTAAGACCCTTCGACTACGCTCAGGGTGACGTGCCTATGGCACGTAAAGCTACTGAAGCATCGAAATCTGATTAGATGCTAATTGAGAGAAAGAAATAATGTTTGAAAAGATACTTATTGCTAATAGGGGAGAGATCGCGGTTCGAGTGATACGGGCTTGCCGCGAAATGGGGATTAAGAGCGTTGCGATTTATTCGGAAGCAGACGCTAATTCGCTTCATGCGCGTTTGGCGGATGAGAGTGTTTGTGTCGGGCCTGGGCCTAATCAAGAAAGCTATATGAATATCGGTAACGTGCTTATGGCCGCGATGGTCACCGGCGCTGAGGCAATTCATCCTGGATATGCCTATTTCTCCGAGCAATCCCAGTTCGCTGAGGCATGCGCATCCTCCAACATCAAATTTATCGGCCCCTCCCCAAAGGCTATTGGGCTTATGGGCGAAAAGGCAAAGGCCCGTGAAGTGGTTTCGGTTGCAGGCGCGCCGGTTATTCCCGGAACTGATGGGGTTGTGCTCAACGAACAAGAGGCGGTCAAGGAAGCGAACAAGATTGGCTATCCGATTTTAGTGAAAGCATCGGCTGGTGGCGGTGGTCGCGGTATTCGTCGAGTCGATGCTGAAGAAGAGCTACCCAAAGCCCTTCGCTTAGCTCAACAAGAAGCCCTTTCATGCTTTGGTGATGGCGATGTCTATCTCGAAAAGTGCCTCGTTGATCCCCGCCATGTTGAAATTCAAATATTGGCCGATGAGCATGGCAATACAATCTATTTGGGAGAGCGTGAATGTTCGATCCAGAACATGCGTCACCAGAAAATAATCGAAGAGGCGCCTGCGGTTGGGATGACCCCTGAGCTTAGGAAACGTATGGGTGAAGCGGCTGTCAAAGCTGCCCGGGCGGTTAATTACGCGAATGCAGGCACTGTTGAATTTTTATTGGATTCAACCGGCGACTTCTATTTTCTGGAGATGAATACCCGGCTTCAAGTCGAGCATCCGGTTACGGAAATGGTTACCGGTCTTGACCTTGTGAAGTTGCAAATTAGAGTTGCTTTTGGTGAAATGCTTCCGCTTGTGCAGGAAGATATAAACCTCAATGGACATGCCATTGAGGTTCGAATCAATGCTGTTGACCCTGACAATGAGTTCGCGCCATCGGCTGGGAGAATTAATGAATGGATCGAGCCTGGTGGCCCCGGAATACGTATTGATTCTTATGTCTATGCAGGCTACGAAGTGCCGCCCTATTACGATGCGATGATCGCTAAAATGATCGTTCATGCCGAAGACCGACCGGCGGCGATTGCACGGCTAAGAAGAGCTTTGCGTGAGTTTGTTGTTACAGGGATTAAGACGAACCTACCGTTCCTCAGGCAGTTAGTTGAGGTTGAGGATTATATCCAAGGTAATCTCTCAACCGGTCTGGTGGGACGTCTTTTCAAGAATGGGAATAATGGAAGTATTGCGGTCAGGAGCTAGGTATGCCAATCCGATCGAGACGTGTTGCCCGAGAATGGATATTAAAAATCCTATATGAAATCGATATAGCGAAAAAGAATCCGCTTGAAGCTGTTGCAGATGAGATTGAAGAGGAGCCATTAGATAAAGATACCGCTGATTTTGTAAAGCAGTTGGTCGAAGGGGTTTCTCAGCATCGTGAGGAGTTGGATAAGAGAATAGCTTCACTATCTCATGAGTGGGCGCTTGATCGACAGCCTGTGGTTGATCGTAATATTCTTAGAATGTGCAGTTATGAAATCCTCTATTGTCCCGGTGTTCCACCTGCGGCGGCAATCAATGAAGCTGTTGAATTGGCAAAGAAATACAGCACTGCCGAATCGGGTCGGTTTGTAAATGGCGTTTTAGGGGCATTGCTTGATAGTCTCGCACCTGAAGAAAAAGCGCATCTCTAGCGCGTAAGGATTGAAGGAGCTTATGGAAACAAAGATACTCGATGGAACAACAACATCAAAAGTAATTCGCGAGCAGATAAAAGAACGCATCGCTAAATTGAATGCTAATGGAGTTTCAGTAACCCTTGCAGCGGTGCTCGTTGGCGATGACCCTGCTTCACATACCTATGTGAAGATGAAAACTCGTCAGTGTGAGGCTGTTGGTATAGGTTCGCAGACCTATATCCTACCGGCCAGCGCTACACAAGAAGAGGTTGAAACACTTGTCAAGCGTCTAAGCGATGATCCTGACGTGACCGGTATTCTCGTTCAACATCCGCTTCCGAAGGGGCTTGATGAGTATTCAGTACTGGCCGCCATCAGTCCCGCTAAAGACATCGATGGAATATCTCCCTTTTCACTGGGAGCGCTAGTGGCAAATAAAGTTGCTTTCGAAGCTGCCACACCTAAAGGTATTATTGCGCTGCTCGAGCATTATCAGCTTCCTATTGAAGGCCAACGCGTCGTCATCATTGGCCGTAGCGTCATTTTAGGCAAGCCTTTGGCATTAATGATGATGAACCGCCACGCCACTGTCACCGTTTGCCACACCCGCACCAAAGATATCAAAGCAATCTCACGTGAAGCTGATATTTTGGTCGTAGCTGCAGGTCGACCGGAGCTAGTGAATGCCGAATGGATCAAACCCGGCGCAGTAGTTATCGATGCTGGCTATAACAAAGTCGAAGGCCGCCAGGGTGACGTCGGTGACGTTGACTACGAATCCGCCAAGCAAGTCGCCAGTTGGATAACCCCCGTCCCCGGCGGAGTAGGCCCCATGACCATAGCCATGCTCCTCACCAACACTACCGACGCCGCCGAGCAAAAAACGATATAGGAATATCTGATGTGTAAGAGGGAGCTAAGAGGGTATTGCAGATCCCTCAACCCTCTCAATGGTAAAGGGGGACTTTACGTATCTCTTTTTAGATATATCCTGTCCTGAACTAACTAAACTTGAACTTAAGCTACGGTTGGCTTTGTGAAATATCGCACAATACTTATTATAGATAACAAAATAGATCGCATGGGATAGAACCTATTGACGGATGAGGGTGAAAAGGTGTAGGATTAAACAGCAAAGTAAGAATACTGACTTTGTGAGCTTGTATTATGAACACACTTATCGTTATTGGCGTTTTTACTGCGGTCGGAATCTTAATAGTCGCTGTGACATTAGGGTTATCCCATCTTCTAGCGCCGTATCGTCCAAACCCTACTAAAGGTGAGACTTACGAGTGCGGAGCTGAGACGTTTTCCGATGCTTGGCGGCAGGTAAACCTTCATTACTACCTCTTTGCCTTGCTCTTTGTTGTCTTTGATGTTGAAGCTGCGCTTCTTTACCCTGTTGCGTTATGCGCCAAGGGCGCCGGTTGGACGCCTGTGGTTGAGGTTGCGATGTTTATTGTTATTTTAGGGTTTGGCTTGCTTTACGCTTGGCGAAAGGGCGCATTAAAGTGGGAATAAAGGAGCGACTACAAGAGGGGGTTGTGAATGTACCTGGCGGATCTATACTCGTTGCAAAATTGAGTGATGTCGTTGGGTGGGCGCGAAAGTCCTCGATGTGGTCTTTGACTTTTGGTCTTTCATGCTGTGCCATTGAGATGATGGCTACTGCTGCTTCACGCTATGACCTCGACCGTTTCGGCGTAATGTTCCGAGCAACCCCTCGTCAGGCGGATGTGATGATAGTGGCCGGATGGGTTTCAGTAAAAATGGCCCCTTTCATCAAGAGGCTTTACGATCAAATGCCTGAACCGAAGTATGTGATCGCTATGGGGGGATGTGCCAGCGCCGGCGGTCCTTATCGCGATTCAATTACTATTGTTAAAGGCGTCGACCAGTTCATACCGGTCGATGTTTATATATACGGCTGCCCGCCTCGACCGGAGAACTTGATTCACGGCATCATCAAGTTGCAAGATCGGATACAAGAACAGCACAAATTTGAAAAGCAGGGCAAACCTATGCCGAAACCCGATCCGATTATCGTGCAGTAATTAATGTAATGAGTGAAGAAAAAACCAATCAACTAGTAGTGCTCCTGCAAAAGATGCAGGAAAAGCTAAAGCAACCGATAAGCGAACTTCAACAAGTAAGTGCAAACGAAGTTCGTGCCCGTGTCATTCCTGATGCATGGGCAAGTGTTGCGCTTTATCTACACGATGACCCCGACTGGCAGATGAACTATCCGGCTGATTTGACCGTATGGGACACCGGCGAGGAATTCGTGGTGATGGTCCGTTTGTGGTCTGACGTGACCAATGTGAACGTCTTGCTCTTTACTCATATTCCTCGAATTGGACCTACCATCTCTTCGCTATCCTCCATTTGGCCGGGACTGAATTGGCATGAGCGCGAGATGTTTGATATGTATGGAGTTATCTTTGAAGGCCATCCGAACCTGAAACGAATTCTGCTGCCGGATGATTGGCAGGGCTATCCGTTTAGAAAAGACTACGTGCCGGAGGAGAATGATAACCCACTGCATGGCCCGCAGCCGGTGAATTAGCATGAGCGTACCGGTTAATACAGACCAACAGACGATGACAACGATCGATATGATCACTCAGGGAATGGTGATCAACGTTGGCCCTCAGCACCCATCGACCCATGGCGTGCTGAGGCTAATTCTTGCGTTGGATGGCGAACAGATTGTTGCTTGCGAACCGGTTGTTGGGTATCTCCATCGCGGTCTTGAGAAGTTGATGGAGAAGCGCCAATACCGCCACAGTATTCCCTTTACCGATAGACTCGATTACTTGGCAGCATTATCTAACAACTTAGGCATCTGTCAGGCTATCGAGCGATTGGGCGATATTGAAGTGCCCGAACGGGCGCAATATATCCGCGTGCTATTAGTCGAACTAAATCGTATTGCAAGTCATTTAATCTTTCTGGGTACATTCGGCGCTGACTTGGGCGCTACAACGGTCTTGCTTTACTCCTTCCGCGAGCGTGAAATGGTGCTTGATCTGTTGGAAGAATGCACAGGTGCGCGTTTGACCTACAATTGGATTAGGGCGGGGGGGGTGCCGGATGATATCCCTGATGGATTTGGCGTAAAGGTATTGGATTTTATCAAACAGATGCGCAACAGGTTAGGTGAAAATCATATGCTTTTCACTAGAAACCGCATCTTCCGAACGCGAACAGTAGGCGTGGGTGTTTTGACCAAGAAAATGGCGTTGGCTTGGGGTATGAGTGGGCCATGCGCTAGGGCTTCTGGGGTCAACTATGATATTCGCAAAGTTGCTCCCTATGAGATTTATGACAGATTAGACTTTGATGTTCCTGTGTATGAAGCGGGCGATTCGCGTACTCGCTATCTGGTGCGGGTAGAAGAAATATATCAAAGCATGCGTATTATCGAGCAAGTTCTTAAGGAGATGCCCGATGGCCCCGTCCTTACTAAATTGCCTAAGGTCTTCAAACCGCCGGCAGGGGTGGCTTATTCGCGAATTGAAAGTCCGCGTGGTGAACTTAGTTTTGTGATGGTGAGTGACGGCACACCGAATCCGTTGCGAGTACATATCCGCGCTCCCTCTTTTGTGAATTTAAGTGTGTTGCCACGACTGCTAACCGGCGCTAAGGTTGCTGATCTTGTAGCTATACTTGGCAGCTTTGACCTTGTTTTGGGGGAGATAGACAGATGATGCAAATCATCATGAAGTTAATTCAGGAATATCCCCTCCTATGGACATTCGTTAAGGCCGTTATTTTAGGCTCATTCGTGCTGATGTGCCCGTTATTGCTGATTTGGATGGAACGCAAAGTTGCGGGAGCAATACAAAGCCGAGTTGGTCCTAAACATGTGGGACCACATGGGTTGTTGCAGTCGGTTGCCGATGCCCTTAAACTATTGATGAAAGAATCGACAGTCCCAACTCTGGCAGATAAGCGTATCTATTTCATCGCGCCTTATGTTGCCTATTTATCGACGCTGTTGACCTTCATGGTACTTCCTTTCAGCCCAACATGGGTTGCGCTGGATATGGATGTGGCCGTGCTCTTTGTTATTGGGGTATCGCTGTTTAATGCAGTTGCGATCATGATGGCAGGGTGGGCATCGAACAACAAATTTTCATTATTAGGCGGCCTTCGTGCGGTGGCTCAACTACTTGCCTATGAGATACCCATCGCGTTATCTGTACTATGCGTGGTGTTTTATACCGGTACGATGAGTCTGACAGAGATAGTTAAACAGCAACATCTACATGGCTGGAATGTGCTCCAAGCGCCGCTGGCGATCGCATCGCTCATTTACTTTATTTCTTCATTAGCGGAAGTCAACCGCACCCCATTTGACTTGCCGGAAGCCGAATCCGAGTTAGTTAGTGGGTTCAACACGGAGTATTCCGGGATGAGGTTCGGGCTTTTCTTTGTGGCGGAGTTCGCGAACACATTCTTTGTGGCTGCATTCGCGGCCGCTTTATTCTTTGGGGGATGGAGCGGGCCATACTTGCCGCCAATCGTGTGGTTCTTTTTGAAGGTGTTTGTGCTAGTCTTTATTCATATGTGGGTGCGTTGGACGCCTCCGCGTTTGCGCATCGACCAATTACTTAAATTTGCGTGGCAATTCATGGTGCCATTGAGCCTTTTGAACTTATTATTTGCGATTATGATGGTAGCTTTACGCTAAGGTGCTATTTAGATGAAGATGCTTCGTCGGGGAATCTATTTCATATGGGACTCGATAATTAGCAACATCCGCGGCTTGCGGGTGACGTTGCGCAATTTCGTGATGCGTAAAACGACCATATGTTATCCCTACGAACGACGAGAAATGCCTCCCAGATATCGGGGGCTTTTCTATTTGAAGTGGAATGAGGAGAAGCAGCGCCTAAATTGTATCGGCTGTACTCTCTGCGTCCAAGCTTGTCCAACGAATGTGATTTCGATGGTTAAACTGGGTAAGGGAACCCATGCAGGCGTGAGCGACTTTCGCATGGATTTAGGAAGATGCCTTTTCTGCAATTTATGCGTAGAAGCATGTCCCTTCGATGCAATTTATATGGGACCTAAATACGAATTAGCCAGTTCAAAACGCGATGCTTGTGTTTTCAACCTAGTGACATTAGCCCAAGGCGGAGAAGATTACGCCAAGAAGAATATAGAAACCATTACTAAGCTTTTATCACAAGAAGAGACAGTAAAACCAGCGTAGTAGCTGATAGCTTCCGAAACAGGGTGGGGGCAAAGCCCCTATACGTTGAAAATAAGTCGTTCTGGTCGTAGCGTGGAATCTGTCTGAAATGAACACGTCGCAATTTGTTAGGCTCGGAGGAGGTTGCTTCAGCACGAACATTCTCGCGATGACACGAAAATGAAGGACATCTGCAACGGCGCTGACGCTCTTTTACCGAAGCATCGGGATTGTCTGGAATACTGAATTCGCATGAGGCAATACGGAAAATATGGATCTAATAGAAGCGTTTTTATTCGCAACAGTAAGTTTTATGACACTCATCGGGGGATTGATGGTGGTGGGGTCGCGGAATCTTGTGCATGCAGGGTTCTGGCTCCTGCCTTTCTTTTTGGGAATTGGCGGATTTTATCTATTGATGAACATGGAGTTCCTGTTTGTGTTGCAACTGCTGATTTATGCGGGCGCGGTGATGGTGCTGGTGTTGTTTGCCCTGATGCTAACTAAGAATGTCATGAGTAAGAAACTGTCTCCAATCAACAAACTTTTCTATCCCGGTCTGGCGTCGGGGTTTGGGATGATTGTAATCCTGTCGATATTCGTCTGGAGAGCCTTAGGTTCATACAATCAGACAGTTCTACCTGTTGAGGGAGATATTATTCGTAACTTGGGCAAGATGCTGTTGACCGATTATGTGCTTCCGTTTGAATTAACTTCTGCACTGCTGTTGAGTGCGCTCTTAGGGGCGATATTCCTTGCACGAAAACCTGAAATAATGCAAGGAGGGCATAAACATTGACACCGCAAATACCAGTGCTTTCCCATATTCCACTTTATGTGATTGTGCTTATGAGCACGCTGCTTTTCGGCATGGGGCTTTATGGAATGATAGCGCGCCGTAATGCCATAGCCGTCCTGATGTCAGTGGAAGTGATGCTAAACGCCGCGAACCTTAACTTTGTTGCCTTCTGGAGATACCTTTATCCGCAATCACTCGAAGGGGCCGTTTTCGTGTTAGTCACGATTACTGTGGCGGCGGCTGAGGCTGCGGTGGGGTTGGCAGTGGTGCTTTCGGTCTATCGAACCCTTGGCACTATTAACGTTGATGAAGTGAGTGGGTTGAAGGGATAATATGGCGCAACTATTCTGGACAGCTCCAATATGGTGTGCAATCGCAGCGTTAATTACTGCTCTGTTTTTCGTGCCGCGTCGTAAGGCAACTTGGGTTGCGGCATTACCAACAGTGCTGGCTGTCTGTTGGAGCGCTGTTCTTGCCATCTTCGCTTGGCAGGCTAAAACACATAATTTAGATGTCCGCATCGATTGGTTGCGGATTGGTGATTGGACCGTAATGGTTGGCGCTCACCTGGATGGTTTGTCTGCCATGATGATGGTCATCGTAACCTCTGTCAGTCTGATGGTGCAGATTTACTCGATAGGTTATATGGCTGGCGATCCGGGCTTTGCGAAATATTTCTCATTCATGGGACTTTTCACTGCGGCTATGTTGGGGTTGGTGCTTGCCGATAACTTGCTGCTGCTTTATATGTGCTGGGAGTTGGTCGGCCTGTGTTCATACTTGCTAATCGGTTTTTGGTATCATAAGCCGGAAGCGGCAAGCGCGGCAAAGAAAGCGTTTATTGTCACACGGTTTGGTGATGTGGGCTTCCTGCTGGGCATGATTTTGATTTCTTTTGCAGCTAAGACCTTCGATATCGCTACAATTCAAGCACAAGTGCAGTCAGGTACATTAACCCCATTATTTGGCGCATTACCGGCTTTTGCGGGAGTGGTTGCGCTGCTCATTTTCTGTGGAGCAGCAGGGAAGAGCGCTCAGTTCCCGCTCCATATCTGGCTGCCAGATGCGATGGAAGGCCCAACTCCGGTTTCCGCCTTAATCCACGCCGCCACGATGGTTGCTGCCGGTGTGTTCCTTGTGGCACGGATGTTCTTTTTATTCGAAGTCTCTCCTTTAGCCCTTCAAGTGGTCACGATAATCGGTGCGCTCACAGCCTTTATGGGCGCAACAATCGCTTTGGTACAAACCGATATCAAGCGCATTCTCGCTTATTCTACTATCAGCCAACTAGGCTATATGATGATGGCCTTGGGCTTAGCAGATAAGGTTGCGGCGATGTTCCACCTGGGCACTCATGCTTACTTCAAGTCACTGCTCTTCCTAACGGCTGGAAGTGTTATTCATGCAGTGCATTCACAGGATATCAGTGAGCTTGGGGGGTTGGGGAAGAAGCTCAAGATTACGGCAGCAACGGCGCTTATCGGCGGCCTCGCATTAGCTGGGTTCCCTGGATTAAGCGGTTTCTGGAGTAAAGATGAGATATTGGCTGCGGCGCTTCATAGAGGTAATATGTTCGCCCTTGGAGCGGGATTACTTACAGCCTTATTAACCGCGTTCTATATGACTCGCTTCTGGGTGCTTACCTTTATGGGCAAGCCGCGTTCGGATAAAGCCGCTAACGCTCATGAATCACCGGCAGTAATGACTTTGCCTCTATTGGCCTTGGCTGTTGTGGCAGTAATCGGCGGATATGCAGCGCCATCGGTTAAGGAAGCACTCGCTCATGGTGAAGCGGGTTCATTGATGTCTTACCCATTGATGCTAACAGCGACGCTTATTTCCCTGATCGGCATCAGTGGAGGCTATTTGTTCTATCGAAATGGTTTGGCGCAGGGAGATCCGCTGCATAAGGCGCTTATCAAACCTGTCTATATCTTCTTTGAGCGCAAGTGGTTTATCGATGATTTCTTTACCCATTTCGTAGCTGCAGGAGTGCTTGTATTTGCGAGAGTGATTGCATGGATTGATCGGCACATCATTGATGGTACTGTGAACTTAATTGCAGGCTTGATGGGTATAGCAGGCAGTAAACTGAGGCTCCTGACAAATGGCCAGGCGCAATTTTATGCCTTTGTGCTGATAATCAGTATTCTTGCAACGATGTTGGTTATGCTCGAACAGTTGTCGCGCTAGGAGCGATCTTGGATGATTTATGCTTGAATGGATATTACAACATAGGTTAACACTGATAACACTCACCCCGCTTGTGGCGAGTGTTATAATGCTCGTGATTCCCCCCGAGCGTAAAACCCCAATGCGTCTTTTGGCAGCGTTGGCGGCGCTCATTACGGTCGCTTTATCTGTGTGGCTTTGTCTCTCATTCGACTTCAAGCATAGCGGTATTCAGTTCGAGGAGACCATTCAGTGGCTGCCGTCAATGGGTTCGAGTTTACACCTTGGTGTAGATGGCGTAAGCGTTACCCTCGTGTTACTTACCTCGATCATTATCTTAGCCGGTGTGTTTGCCTCATGGACTGTTACCAATCGCCCCAAAGAGTTCCTCTCGTTGTTGCTATTCCTGGTTAGCGGTGTGTTCGGCGTGTTTTGCTCGCTTGACTTGCTGTTCTTCTTCTTGTTCTACGAGATAGCCGTATTGCCGATGTACTTGCTAATAGGCATATGGGGAACAGGGCGCAAAGAGTATTCCGCAATGAAGCTCACCCTCTATCTGCTACTTGGCAGCGCATTCATATTAGTGGGGATAATGGCGGTCTATTTTCTCGGCCCTGTCAGAACGTTCGATTTGCCTTTACTCATTCAAACAACGCATTTTACGGCTATTCAACAGAAGACGATATTCTTATTATTCTATGTTGGATTTGGCATATTAGCGGCCATCTGGCCGCTACATACCTGGTCGCCGGATGGTCATGCCAGCGCGCCGACTGCTGTGAGTATGCTGCACGCCGGTGTATTGATGAAGCTGGGCGCATTCGGTGTCCTGCGGGTTGGCATGTGCCTATTGCCGGAAGGCGCGCACTATTGGGCGTGGCTTATCGGAGGGATTGCGGTTATCAACATCGTCTATGGTTCGTTGAGCGCTATGGGGCAGACCGACTTGAAGTATGTCATCGCTTATTCCAGCGTTAGCCACATGGGAGTGGTAATGCTGGGACTTGCGGGCGCAATAGGCCTAACCAACGCTACTCATCAGATGAATGCCATTAGCCTCACCGGTTCAACCATGCAGATGTTCTCGCATGGCATCATGACCGGCCTCTTCTTTGCGCTTGTGGGTTTAATTTATGAGAAGTCGCACACTCGGGACATTCGTGAGATGGGTGGGTTTGCCGAAAAGATGCCTGGGATAGCGGTCGCCTTTGTAATCGGCAGTTTAGCCTCATTCGGCCTACCTGGAACGAGTGGTTTTATTGCCGAACTCTTAAGCTTTTATGGCGTTTGGGGTACTTTCCCATGGATGACCTATATCGGTGTAGCCGGAATAGTCATTACCGCCGCCTATGTCTTAAGAGTAGTACAAAAAATATTCTTTGGCCCCCGTTCAGATAAATACGACACTCTTCCAACCGCCAAAACAACCGAATGGGTAGCCCTTATCCTATTAAGCGCCGTTTTAATCATAGTAGGCATTATCCCCCGCCTATTAACCGATTTCCTGAATGTTGGGGTAAATGACTATTTGAAGCTGTTTGTAAGATAGGTTTGCGTATTGCGTAGTTCGTATTCCTGATTCCGGAAAATACGCACTACGCAATACGTACTACGCTGGCTGCTAATTAAGGAAAGTGAAATAGATGCCGAGTGAAGGAATAAATGGTCTGATATTGCTGCTGCCGCACGCATGCCTGATGGCGTTTGCGTTGCTGGTGCTTGTCGTCGAAGCGGTAACGCCGTCTCGTTGGCGCGCTTCGGCTTGGACGGCGTTTATTGCCTTTGTAGTAAGCGCGGCATTGGCGATTTGGCTCTCACGTGAAGGCAGTTTGTGGAACGGCATCTATATATGGGACGGGTTCGCAAGGATGGTGACCATCATCATTCTCACCGTCGGTGCGTTGGTCTGCTTGGCATCCTCCTGCTGCGAAGAATGGCGGCCAACGGCAGATTTCGGAACCTATTCAGTCCTATTAATCCTGAGTGCTCTTGGCTTTACTCTCATCTCATCAGCAGGTAGCTTGCTGATGCTCTACATTGCGCTGGAGCTAGGCACCGTCAGCTTATTTGCCCTCACCGGACATCACCGGACTGATCAACACAGCGGGGAAGCGGCGCTCAAGTATCTTGTTATCGGCGCGATTTCATCAGCGGTCTTGCTTTATGGCATTAGCTTGGTTTACGGCGCTTACGGAACCACCTACTATGCCCAAATCGCCGAGCGTATTACGCAGACAAGTCAACTCTCATACTTGGCGATCATTGGCCTGCCGCTGATAATCGGCGGGTTGGCATTCAAAATTACAGCCGCGCCCTTTCACCTATGGGCCCCCGATGTCTATGAAGGAGCGCCAACCCCCGTTACTGCTTTTCTATCGACAGCCTCAAAGACAGCAGGATTCGCGGCGCTTATTCGTTTGCTCTATGTTGCCCTCCCGCACATGGAGAAAGACTGGGTAATGATACTGATTGCCGTATCAGCTTTGAGCATGACGCTCGGCAACTTGGTGGCTTTATCGCAAACAAGTTTGAAGCGCATGCTGGCCTATTCAGGCGTAGCGCAAGCAGGTTATCTGTTAATCGCTGTCGTTGCGGGTATGAAAGACGGGTTAGGGTCGGTGCTGTTCTTCTTATGGCTCTATGCATTCGCCAATACGGGCGCGTTCTTCATCGCACAAGCGGTGCAGGCAAGTGATGGGTCGGACGCAATCGACACACTTAAAGGTCTCAGATTCCGGGCGCCAAAACACGCTTTTGCAATGCTGATATTTCTTCTATCACTTGGAGGAATTCCTCCCTTAGCCGGTTTCTGGGGCAAGTGGTTTCTATTCGTAGCCGGTGCCTCCGCCGGGTACTATGTACTCGTCCTAATAGGTGCTATCACCAGTGTTATCGCACTCTACTATTATCTAATGGTGGCAAAGCGTATTTACATTGATCCACCCGAGAGCACTGCCCCTATCTCTCGGCGTGCCCCATTAGTGACCGCAATCATCATCTGTGCTTCAGCCACCATCATAATGGGCCTCTACCCCCGCCCCTGGCTAACCTGGGGCCAATCCGCCACCCTAACCGTTCCGCCGTCACCCCCTGCTGTTGTTAAGACCATTGGTAAATAGGCTTATGCGTAGATGTGTCATTCTGAGTGTAACGAAGAATCTGTCTGAAAGTCCCTTCGTTATGTCTCACTGCGCTTGGCTACACATGGTAAACGAATAAATGGATCCGCTTTCCTGAGTAGGCCTCCGGGCCATATCGAAGGGGCTTCTGGAAGGAGGAGGTTGCCACGGGCACAAGCCATCCATTGCAATG
>JBAXQP010000017.1 GCA_037131655.1 bacterium
TGGTATAACGTTGAGTTCCGCGCGATGAAGGGTGAAAAAGTTATTTCTGAAGTAGTTGTAGTGAAAGTAGGTATGGGCGAAATCTTCATCGGAGCAGGGCAATCCAACTCGACGAATTCGGGCGAGGAAACGATTAGCCAGTCAACCGGCATGGTTTCTTCGTTTAGCGGGATTAATTGGCAGCTTTCGGAAGATCCTCAACCGGGATGTATCGACCAAAGCACGGGCGGTAGCTTTTGGCCGGCTTTAGGGGATGAGTTGTTTGAGAAGTATGGAGTGCCGATCGGTGTGGCTCCTACCGGAATGGGGGGAAGCAGCGTTATGCAATGGGAACCCAACGGTGACTGTTTCTCTTGGATGATGACAAGAATTCACCAGTTTGGCAGAGATGGCTTTAGGGCAGTGCTGTGGCATCAAGGCGAGACAGATGTTGAAATGGATAGCCTGGCTTATGTCAAGAGATTGGCTATTGTTATTCGTGAATCAACCAGGCAGGCCGGTTGGGTATTTCCCTGGTTTGTAGCTAAAGTCTCTTACCATTCTCCTGAAATGCCTTCGCGGCAAACAACTAGGGCCGCACATCAAATGCTCTGGGATTTTGGTATCGCTTTGGAGGGGCCTGATACGGATGTTCTGACAGATGACCATCGTGATGCCCAAGGATTAGGTATCCACTTCAGCCCCAAAGGCCTTAAAGCGCACGGCAAAATGTGGGCTGAAAAGGTCGGGGCGTATCTCGACATGAAATTTAGTAAGTAGATGAACACTCGTCTTTTGCAGGGGCAGAGCAAGTTCCGCCCCTGCAAAAACAAACTCCGTCTAATCCTGAGAAGGCCGTTAGGAAGTATCGAAGGGTGGATAGGACTTTGCAATCAGCTAGGTTCAGATGATCTCGCTTCGGCACATTCATATGACAAACCAACTAAATTATTTATGCAGCTTTCTGCTCCTTTATCCCTACTTATAAAATCCGGAAATATTGACAGACTATTCAGTATTAGGTAATATGTATGAAAAGTATGATCTGTATGGCGAGGCGAACAATATGAAAAAGTGTGAGTTCTCGATTGAGGACCATTTTATTGGCACTGTTACTGTTGGTGAGCGAGGTCAAATTGTTATCCCTGCGGAAGCACGGCAATTGTTGGGAATTAATCCCGGCGATAAGCTAATGATTATGCGTGCGCCCGCTCATCGGGGTATTGTTGCCTTTAGAATTGATGACTTTCGTGAATGGGTAGATTCATTGCAAGCAGGAATGCAGTACTTAGAAAGTCAAAGTGTCAAGGAGGAATAACTAGTGATATACCGATATTTATCAACATTTTTTATGCTTCTATTGGTTGGTTGTGGCTTGGTACTAGCTCAAGCGCCAATCCAGCCGACGACGGCTCCAGGCACACCTGGTCAACCGGCACAGCCAGTGGTTTCGCAGATGGTGTCCCATTCGGATCCAGGTGCATTACCACTAACTTTGGATCAGGCTCTCGCAATCGCTGAATCGAATAGCGAGGCGATCACCATTGTGCGAGCTAGACACGAACAAGCCCATGGGCGTGTGCAAGAAGCGCTGTCAACATTTATACCGAATTTAACCGCTAGTGGAACTTATACACAGTTCGACGAATCTATGACAGCTTCTTTCCCCGCAGGTGTTGACCAAAATAATAATCAGACATTCCAGTCGATTACCATACAACCTAAAACGTCTAAGAAAGCCGCTTTGACTGCAAGTCTGTATATGAGTAGTTCCGTGCTTGCGGTTTTGCCGGCTCAGAAAGCCGGGCTGAGTATTTCAGAACAGGAAATCCGGCGGGTACGTCAGCAGCTTGCGTTGGATGTGAAGAACGCGTATTACAACGTAACTCGCTCAGGCCGATTGTTAGATGTTGCCGAAGAGGCGCTGCGCAACGCTCAACAGCGACTAACACTTGCGCAGGCACAATATGCTGCAGGGACGGTTGCACAGTTCGATGTGATTCGAGCCCAGACGCATGTTAGCCAGAACCAGCAGAATCTATTGGCAGCCCAGAATGGGCTGGATCTCTCAAAGAAAGCTTTAAATAACATCTTAGCTCGTCCAATTAATACGCCGGTTGCTCTCTATGATGTAACGACACTTCCGACGATGGATCAGGCTTTAATAGAATTGGAACGAGTTGCGGTGGTGAACCGTCCTGAAATCGAGGAAGGACGTCAGAATGTGAAGCTCCAAAAGCTCCTTGTTCAAGTCGCTCAGCGAAGCGTTCTGCCCTCGCTTGTTTTGTCGAGCACACTTAACTATGATCCTGAGCCGAGTGGCTTTGGCGGCAGAAAGACCTCGTTCGTAACAGTCGCTGTTCTGTCGGTGCCGATTTTTGATGGAGGTTTAGCTAGAGGGAGGGTTCGACAACAGCGTGCTGAAGTGGAAATCGCTAAGGCAAATTTGACCCAGCTAAACCGAGGCGTATCGTTAGAAGTGACACAAGCGTATTTGAACTTGGCAAATTCTAAAGAGCGGCTAAATACAGCGGACTCAGCGGTTACAGAGGCGACTGAGAGCCTTCGATTGTCTCGCATACGCTATCAGTCGGGCGTGTCAATTCTACTGGAAGTAAGCGATGCCGAACTTGCTTTTACGCAAGCAGAAACGAACTTAGTTAATGCCCGTTATGACTATCTAACCGCTTGGGCTCAATTGCAGAAAGCAATCGGGCAAGATGTTGCGGTCAATTAATATATGAATTCGTCAGGAGGAAGCCGACGTTGAAACGAATTGTTGTGTGGATATTCGCTTTGACCGCGTTAGCGGTCATTATTTCAGGTTGTGGCAAAAAACAGCAAACTAGCGCAAATGGAGCTTCAGAAGCGGCTAAAGAAAGTGGCGTTCCTGTCAAAGTAACGAAGGTTAGCCAGGGGACGATTGCTCAGACTTTGGCTGTTACAGGGAGCTTGACAGCGCTTAGAGATGTTCAGTTGGCTGCCAAATCTCTTGGTCGCATTCAAGCGGTCTTTGTGAACGAGGGTGATGTAGTTAGGGTAGGGCAGATTGTCGTCCAACAAGATGCCAGTGATTTACTCGTTCAGCTTAACTCGGTTAATGCACAGTTGCAGTCAGCTCACGCTTTGTATGCTCAAGCCCAATCCGGCATTTCCGCAGCCAAATCTGCTTTAGCGCAAGCGAAAACGATGGCTGCCACTCAACCAGAGCAAACGAGCGCTGCCATTAGCAGCGCCAATGCCCAGTTGAGCCAAGCGAAGAGTAATATTACCGCAGCTAAATCCAACCGAGATCGAGCATTAGCTGACTATAAACGATTTCAATCTTTGGCAAGTAGCGGCGCTATATCGCAACAACAGCTTGATTCCTCAAAGTCGGGTTATGATACCGCCGAATCGCAGTTATCGGCTGCAAAGCAGCAGGTTATTGTGGCTGAGCAAGGGGTGCGAGCAGCGAAAGCGGCTTCTTCCCAAGTTGACATCAGCAAAGAGCGAGTAACTGCCGCTCAAGCAGGTCTTGAGCAAGCGAGAGCACAATCGGGAGTTGCTCAAGCAGCCATAAAAGGCGCTCAATCCCAAATTGACAATCTCAACAAGCAAATTAGCAACTTATCTGTCCGTAGTTCGATTTCGGGCGTAGTTGCTCAAAAAACTGCTCAGCCAGGCCAAACAGGAGCGCCGGGTGCACCCTTGCTTCGTATCGTTGATTTAGGCTCGATAGTTTTCGAGGGCAAGGTTGACGAATCACAACTCAGTTATTTTCGGCAAGGTCAACCGGTATCTATAAAAGTTGAAGCGTTCCCAAATGAAATGTTTGCAGGAACGGTTTCGAAAATATATCCAGCCGGTGATCCGAACTCTCGCGATTTCAAAGTTCAATTCAGCGTAAATAATTCAAGCCGCCGATTAAGGCCGGGGATGTTTGCCCGAGGCGAAGTGATAATCAAGCAGTATAAAAACGTTTCTCTCGTACCTAAGGATGCGATTGTCCAAGTAGGTGAAAAGACATGGCTTTATACAATCGACAGTGGTAAGGCAAAGAAACTGCCTGTAAAAGTTCAAGTTACCGACCAACGGTTTGCAATGGTTATCGGCGCTAGCATTGGGCAGCAGATCATCATTCAAGGTCAAAACGACCTTCAGGACAACACAGCAGTTCGGATTCAGCCCGACTAGCGTACTAACGGAGTAAATATATGTGGTTGACCAATTTATCAATCCGCCGTCCGATTTTCATCCTGATGATCATGACCACGTTCATCGTTTTGGGGCTATATTCGTATCTGCGAATGAAGACCGAGCTTCAGCCGAACGTAAGTTTCCCGATGATCACTATCATTACTGCGTATCCTGGTGCAGGACCTGAAGAAATTGAACTTCAGGTTAGCAAAAGAATTGAGGATGCAGTTAGTAGCACGGCAGGTGTGAAGGCCGTTGACTCGATTTCGCGTGAGGGAGCCTCCATTGTCATAGTCGAATTCAACTTAGGCACTAATTTGGATACCGCCTTTTCAGATGCTCGCTCAAAGGTGGACTCCATTCGCCAGAATCTGCCCAAAGATTCCCTGTCACCCTCAATTAGCAAGCTAGATGCCAACTCGGCGCCTGTCTTATATGTCGGTATCAGTAGTAAAAGGCCCTCTCAAGAGTTGCGAGATTTGGCTGATGATATTTTCAAGGATAAACTCGGGCGTGTTTCGGGGGTTGCTTCGGTTGCTATAACCGGTGGCGATGAACGCGAAATCCTGGTTGCGCTTAAGCCGGACAGGCTTATTGCCTATGGAATTACGCCTTCAAAGTTACTTGATAAGATTCGCGAAGCAAATCTTGATCTGCCTGCAGGTCATATAGTTGAGGGAAATAAAGAGAACGCATTACGTTTTGATGGCAAGTTTAAAGATGTCGATCAGATACGAAACCTCAAGATTAACCTGGCAAACATAGATAATCCTAATTCACCCGGGCCGTCTGTTCCTCTGTCATCGATAGCAACTATTCAAGATACGATTGCCGAACGACGAGAAATCAACCGGCTTCAAGGTCAAAACAGTTTGACGATAATTGTCCAGAAGTCTGCCGATGCTAATACCGTTCAGGTAGTTGATGGTGTTAAGAAGGAGATCGAAGGACTCAAGTTAGCCTATTCCGATATCAAATTCGAGTATTCACAAGACCAAGGGGTCAAGGTAAATGAGTCGCTTTTGGACTTACGAGTCAGCCTTTTTCTGGGTATCATTTTGGTCGTATTAATCATTTATCTGTTCTTGCATAGCTTCCGAGGCACGCTTATCGTTTCGTTGGCAATTCCGACCTCGATTTTCGCTACATTTATCGTTATGTATTTCGCTGGCTTTACCATCAACTCAATGACGATGCTGGCGCTATCACTGGCGGTCGGAATTCTCGTGGACGATGCTATCGTCGTATTGGAGAATATTTATCGGCACTTGAATATGGGAGAGGCGCCGGCTCAGGCCGCAATTAATGGTCGAAGTGAAATCGGCTTAGCTGCTATCACCATTACACTTATTGATGTTGTCGTGTTTGTGCCGGTAGCGTTTATGGGTGGTATTGTCGGTGAGTTCTTCCGTTCATTTGGTATCACTGTTGCCGCCGCGACCCTCTTCAGTCTTTTTGTTTCATTTACTCTAACGCCTATGCTGGCAAGCCGGTGGTATAAGCAGGGAGAGAATACCGAAGAACTTCACGGGTTCTTCCTTTGGTTCGAAACGAAATATCACGCTCTTTTAGGGAGATATCGAAGGATATTGAATTGGGCGCTTGACCATCGGTGGTTAATTGTACTAATTGGTTTTGGGGCATTGCTTGCGGTGTTTAACGTTATCGGGGGGTCATTTGGCACTTTTGTAGATGCTGTTAAAGCTATCCCATTAGCGGTGATCAAGCCTTGGGGAGTTATCGCGCTAATTTTCTACCTATTAGGAGTTGTAAAGCGAAAGCCTTATCTTCGACGAGCAGGGATGGGGTTCATTGCTCTTGGTGTTGCCTTAGCTTTAGCTACGGTGTTTGGAGCAAGTTTTGGCAGGCCGCTCTTTAAGTTCAGGTTTGCGCCAGATCAGGATCAAGGAACAATTCAAATCTCGCTCAGGATGCCTCCTGGCGCTTCGTTAGAAATGACCGATGCTGCCGCACGTAAAATAGAGGCCATTTGCATCAAAACCCCTGATGTGAAGTTCACTACAACGATCGTAGGCGCAACTACTCAAAGCTTTTTTGGGGCTGGCGATTCGGGAACACGTTTTTCAGAAATTGACCTGACTCTTAATGATAAGGCCAGTTTTTTGAATAGGATAGCCCCCTTTCTTAGTAAGATATTGCCTTTTCTACGAGACCCTGAAGAGCGTTTCCGCAGTGATCAAGTCATCGTAGCTGAATTACGAGAAAAGATCGGCCAAGTGCCGGGCGCTATGATCACGATAAGCGCGGTGAGTGGTTTCGGTCACTTTGGCGCTCCTATACAAGTCGCTTTCTATGGCACGAACTTGCAGGAACTGACCGATACGGCCAACAAAGCAAAACAGGTTATCGCTTCCGTTGATGGCATTCTCTATCCTGATATTTCCTGGACTGCTGGTCAACCTGAGTACCGAGCTGAAATCGATCGTGATAAAGCCAACGATTTAGATGTTAGCGCAACTCAAATTGCATCAAATTTGCGTATTGCTTACGAAGGAAATACCGACATCAAGTTCCGCCAGAATGGTAAGGAGTACCCCATTCGTGTGCGGCTGGGTGAGCAGGAGCGCAATAATCTAGCCGGCCTTTCACAGATACCCATTGCTTTCCGCAACGGCAGCCCCGTCTGGTTAAGTTCGGTAACAAACCTTAAGTATTACAGCTCTCCAACTAAAATTCAACGACATGACAGAAACCGTCAGGTTGTTGTTCTCGGATATCTTGCAACAGGAAAGAGTCCTGGTAATATGCAACTTATCATCGATAAAAAGTTAGCGGATGCTGGTTTGCCTCCTCCGGGGATTAAGATGGATTGGCAAGGCGAGAACAAGATGATGGGTGAAGAAATGGGCTTTATGTTCCAGGCTCTACTCTTAGCCTTCATCTTAGTCTATATCTTAATGGCTTCACTGTTCGATAACTTGCTTACACCACTTATTATAATGCTGGCTCAACCGCAAGCGATGGTTGGTGCGCTGTTGGCGTTGGTTATCACCAACGTTGGCTTCAGTATCGTTGCGATGATTGGTGTCATCATGCTTGTAGGATTAGTTGGCAAGAACGCCATCTTGTTAGTAGACTACACCAACACCCTTCGTGAACGTGGTCTTACGCGACGCAATGCGCTTCTAGAAGCTGGTCCCACCCGATTACGGCCTATTTTGATGACGACCTCGGCGATGGTTTTGGCGATGATACCTGTTGCGCTAGCGATTGGACGTGGTTCCGAATTCCGTGCGCCGTTAGGTATTGCGGTAATTGGCGGTTTGATCTTGTCGACGGTTTTGACGCTTGTCGTCATCCCGTGCATCTACACAATTTTCGATGACCTATCGAATTGGATTTCACGCACAGTGTTTAAACGCCAATTAGCTCCTGTTGAGTCGGAGCAAGAACCTGTTGCGATAAACTCAATTCCGAGTAATGGTTCGGAATAATAGTCAGGTATGCAATTGACATCTCGTTATCAATCATCGGAAGTCGAGCCTGCGCTAGCTGTAGAAGACCTGCAGTTAACACTGGCTCGACTTCCAGTGCTTCGAGGAGTTAGCTTCACCATTCAACGCGGAGAGATAGTTTGCCTATTAGGCAGAGCCGGAAGCGGTAAATCAACTCTACTAAATGCCATCTCCGGCAAGATTAAATATCGTCATGGTGCTATACACCTCCACTCAGAAAGTATTGCCCAGGCATCGGAACCGGGTCATTATGCTGTTGAAGAACGCAAGCTGCCCGCAACCGTCGAAGCTATCCTGAAACGTGTGATTTCCCATCTACCCGCCGCTAAAATAAGTGTTGAAGTTGCCGATTTGTTAGTGAAGTTGGGTCTCTGGGATTCACGCTCTGAGCATCCTGAGCGCCTGTCAATGAGCAAATCAGCCTGCCTCGAATTGGCAATCATGCTGGCTGCCCGCTCCTCTTTGATGTTGATCGACTCTCTTGGCGATCTTCTCGATCCTACAACATCTCGGCGTTTTTGGGGTGAAGTCTTCCAGCGATCCGCTCTGGGTACAACTTGTCTTTATGCCACTCGACGACCGGAAGAAGCCGAACGAGCCGACCGTGTGCTTATCCTAGAATCAGGGAGGATCACCGCCCAAGGCACCCCCGATGAGCTGAAATCGCAAGTCATACCCGACCGAGTAGCCATTGAGACGCTTGACCCCGATGGCGTAAGAGATCTTTTAACCCCCTTCGAAGTAGTCGTCCGCCAAACCAGCAAAGGCCTAATCCTCCACGCCAAAGACGGCCAAGCCACCGCCGCCCGCCTCCTCCGAGATGGCTACGGCATTGTAAAAACCATCACCCTTCTCCGCCCCACTATGTCCGATGCTTGGGACCACCTAACGTTAGGGCAGTAGGCTAAAGGCGTAGTCGTCTGCGATTCAATAATAGGTGGTTGCTTCGGCACAAGCATCTTTGCAATGACATAGAACGTGGTTTCTTTAGCCTTTCGCCTTAAAGGTTTCCAACGCGATATCATAGACTATTCTTAGGGGCACATTATTCGAAAGGGCGGCGGATCGGCAGTCTTCGAATTCGGGGGCGGTGGTTAGTATTTGGCTGTTGTATTCGCCGATCTTTATGCGGATAGGACCGTATGGGGTTTCGACGGTTTCCCATCGCCTATCGAGGCAGGTTCGGCGTAGGGTGGAGTAGCGGACACCAAATGAGGTGCTTTCTGCAAGGATGATTTCGATTAGGGAGTTCTTCTTTTCAGGGCCACAAAGTACTGAGAGTAGAAATCCAGGTCGGCCTTTTTTCATTGTGGTGGGTACGAAATGGGCATCTAAGGCACCGACTTCTAGTAGACGTTCCAGAAGAAAGCCTGCCCACTCAGGACTCATATCATCTAAATTGGTTTCAAGCAAAACCACTTCATGTTCGGCAAGTGGAGTGTTGGCTTCTCCCACAAAAGCGCGTACGATGTTAGGGATATCCGATTCGCGCATGCCCGCGCCATATCCGACTGCTTCAAATGACATCGCAGGCTGCGATCCAAAACTCTCCGCTAAGGCGGCAACAATAGCGGCCCCTGTTGGGGTGACGGTTTCTCCCTGAATGTCGACCCCATAGGTTGGTTTGCCTTTAAGCAATTCAACCACTGCGGGGGCGGGAAGCGGGATTAGGCCGTGAGAGCTTTTGATCGTTCCGTATCCCATCGGTAGAGCTGAAGAATACACTTTATCGATCCCTAATAGCTCTAACGCAAGGCAGACGCCGACGATATCGACAATCGCATCGACTGCTCCGACTTCATGAAAATGCACGTGATCGACTGTCGAGCCATGTACCTTAGCCTCAGCTTCAGCAAGAAGCCGAAAGATTTTAAGCGCGCGTTCAGTGGCTCGTTTGGGAAGATTTGCAGTTAGAATTATCTTTTCGATATCCCCCAAATGCCTCGAAGGTTGATCGTCATTGGCGGTCACGCAAAGCCGTTTGGCAGCCAGAACGCCAACTTGAGCCGGTTTGATTGATAGTTCCCAATTCGATATAGCCATCAAATGAAGCTGGGTTGTTAATTCATCTAATGGCGCTCCGGCGTCAATTAACGCTCCTAGCGCCATATCTCCGGCGATGCCGCCGATGCAGTCGAAGTAAGCTATTCTCATGATATGCATTATACCGGTGCGGTTTGCATATTCGCGCCGAGGTACAATCGGTCTGTGAACAATCCTAAAGTAATCGTTATAGGCGGCGGACCCGGCGGGATATTGGCAGCCGGCACAGCCGCACAACATGGCGCGCAAGTTATTCTTCTTGAGAAGGGTCCAAAACTGGGGCGAAAGCTGCGCATCAGTGGTAAAGGGCGTTGCAATATCACCAATACTGCTGAAATTCAGGCGTTTGTTGATGCGTTCGCGCCGAACGGCAAGTTCCTTTACAGCGCTTTTTCCCAATACTTCCGTGACCATCTGTTGAAGTTCCTCAACCATATCGGTATTCAAACCAAAGTCGAGCGGGGCGGGCGTGTGTTTCCGGCTTCCGATAGCGCTATTGAAGTTGCCGATGCCCTTGAGAACTGGTTGAACTCTTGCGGGGTAAACATCAAGTTCAATACCCGGGTGAAATCGATTGTTTTGGAGAAGGGAAAAGCAGTCGGTGTTGAACTTTACGGGACAAAACTTGATGCGGATGCAGTTATTTTGGCCACAGGTGGCGCATCCTATCCTAAAACCGGTTCAAGCGGTGATGGATATGCGATGGCGAAAGAACTCGGTCATACGATTATCCCGCCAAAGCCTGCTTTGTCGGCGTTGGTTACGGGGGAGCATTGGGTGACAGAACTAAAGGGTTTGTCGCTTAAAAATGTAGAAGCCAGCTTGGTTTCTGTGGTCGGATCAGCAAAACCGAAGGTTATTGCCAAAGAGTTTGGCGAGATGCTATTTACACACTTCGGCATTTCCGGCCCGATTATATTAACCCTCAGTCGGAAGGTTCCGTCAATTCTTGAGCAGGGCAAAGCCTATGTAAGCATCGACCTTAAACCAGCCCTCACTCCTGAACAGCTTCATGCCCGTTTTATCCGAGATTTCACTCAAACCCAGCATTTTAAAAATTACTTGCCGGAATTGCTTCCCAAATCGATGGCTGAGCCTTTCCTTAAGATCACCAACATCTCACCCGATAAACCCCTTAACAAAATCACCGCCCCCGAACGCACACAAATAGTTGAGACACTAAAAGGCCTTCGCCTGAGTATCAGGGGAATGCGCCCAATAGATGAAGCTATCGTCACAGCCGGTGGGGTTTCAATCAAAGAAGTCGATCCCAAAACCATGATGTCAAAACTAGTCCCCGCCCTCTTCTTCGCTGGCGAAGTCCTAGACATCGATGCCGAAACCGGCGGCTACAACCTACAAGCTGCCTTTTCTACCGGCTATGTAGCAGGTAAGTCGGCAGCGAATTTTGGGGAGAAGTAGGGACAAGAGGGCTTTGCCATCTACGTGCTGAAGCTTTAGCGAAGGTACGTCACACAGAGCGAAGTCGTACTGCCTTCCGGAATACCTCACGCCTCAAAGGATTTAAGCTTTGAGTAAGTATTGGTTACCCCTCTCCGTGACACGTAGAGGGGCCTACAGAGTAGGGGGTGAGGTTCCGGTAGAGCCGTCTCTACGAGCAAAAACAAAGTCCCTCCCCTTAAATTAAAAAGGGAGGGACAAGATGCGTTTAGAAGTCTTCTGTTAGGATTTCGAAGAAGCCTTGGGGGTGGTTGCATAGTGAGCAGACACCGGGGGCTTCGGGTCCTTCGTGGATGTGTCCGCAGTTGCGGCATATCCACTTTTTGGTCTGGGCTTTCTTGAAGGTGCTACCGTTATTGATGCCTTCAAGCAACGCTTTGTAGCGGGCTTCATGATGAGATTCGACAGCGGCTATGGCTTCGAACATTTTAGCGATAAGATCGAAACCCTCTTCGCGTGCGATTTTGGCGAAACCGGGGTACATCGATGTCCACTCTTCGTTTTCGCCACCGGCGGCAGCTAGAAGGTTAGCGGCGGTATCACCCTTCAATCCGCCCAAGGCTTTCAATAAAAGCTTGGCATGTTCTTTCTCGTTATCCGCAGTTTCCAAAAACATAGCGGCTACCTGCTCGAAACCCGCCTTTTTCGCAACACTTGCGAAGTAAGTGTATTTATTGCGGGCTTGCGATTCTCCAGCGAAAGCGGCCTGTAGATTCTGTTCGGTTTTAGTTCCTTTGACGTCCATTTAACTAGCCTCCTCTTGGGCAGATGCCCTTAAAAAGATTCTACCACTGAGTGAACAATAACATAAAGGTAGCACGGCTAAATTTTTAAAAACAGGCGTAAAAAAATGGGCGTTGATGGATTTGAACCAACGACCCCTTCGTTGTCAACGAAGTGCTCTTCCCCTGAGCTAAACGCCCGTAACTAGTGATATTTAATTGTGAAGATAATGATACCTTCGAGGAGGCCAACTGTCAAGTAAAATGATTAAATAGCTTTTGCCGTTCGGTGTCTTTATCTGCCATACTTCAAGCATTAAACAGAGGTTGGCAGTTTGCCGACCGAATAAAGCAATTTTCATAAGGAGATAGACATGTCAAACGGACGTTTGAATCTATGCATGATTTCCGGTTCCTTTGAATACGATTCTGAGGAATCACTAGGTATTTTTAAAGAGTATGTCGAAAAGAATTTCCCCGTGGATGTTACGTTTATCGTTTACAAGGATGAACAGGACAATATATCTCTTGAGGCGTTAGAGACTACCGATGTGTTGTTAGTTTTCACCCGCAGACTCGAAACCAAGGATGCTGAACTGGAGCGATTCAAGAATTATTGTCTTGCGGGCAAGCCGATTGTCGGCATAAGAACCGCCAGCCATGCTTTCCAGAACTGGCTTGATTTCGATAAGGTGGTACTTGGCGGCAATTATCAAGGCCATTATGGCCATGGGCCGAAGGCTCCTGTTACTTTCTCTGAAGCAGGGAAGAAGCATCCTGTGTTGGATAGTGTCAAAGAGTTCTCCTCTCACGGCAGCCTTTATGCCAACACGCCCATCGCTGATGACACAACGTTGCTGATGACTGCTGATAACTCCGAGCATGTTGAGCCGGTGTCTTGGGTTCGCTTGAATAATGGCGGTCGAACGTTTTATACCTCACTTGGCCATCAGGATGATTTCCGAGAGCCTGATTTCCTACGCATGATTGCCAATGCTGCCCTTTGGGCCGGCGGAAAGCTGTAGGTTAGTCTTTCTGGTTGATGTGGCCCGGGGTTTTTATTCCGGGCTTTCTATGTGTAGGTATTAACTTCTTTGTCAAGCGATGAGTTAGGGGAGACGAATTTGGGGCAGTCGGACGCGGTGTTAAAGCCGGGGCTGACGCCGCCGCGTATTTCGCCCTTCTACTCATTGACCTTTCGTAATTTTCGGCTGTTCTTCATCGGTCAGCTTATTTCTGTTGCTGGGACATGGATGCAGGCTGTTGCGCAGCAGTGGTTGGTATATGACCTGACTCACCAGGCGAGATGGCTTGGAATTCTATCCGGCGCAAGCGCAATTCCTTATGTCCTCTTTGCGATGTCCGGGGGCGCAGTGGCTGATCGCTTTCCTCGTCGTACGATTTTAGTTTGGACGCAGACTATTCAGATGATACTTGCGTTCATTCTTGCAATTCTTGCCACCAATCGCTGGATTGCTCTAAGTCCATTGCATATCGTCGCTCTTGCGGCTGTTGGCGGGATTGTCAACGCCTATAATATGCCGGCTCAACAAGCGTTTGTGTCGGATATGGTTGATGACCCGCGCGCTCTTGGCAACGCCATCGCTCTCAATTCATTCAGGTTCAATATGGCTCGCTTTTTGGGGCCGATTATGGCAGGGGTTGTGCTCGTTAAATATGGCCCATCCGCTTGTTTTACCGTTAATGGCCTCAGCTTTCTTGCGGTTATAGTCTCGCTAATGATGATGAGAATGCCCCGGTTCATCAGGCATGAGCATGCGGTTTCGTTGTGGGAAGGTCTTCGGTTTATTTGGGAAACTAAAAGTGTGCTGCGAGTAGTGATCTTAGTTGGGGTTGGGGCAATTTTTCTTTGGTCGGTTTCTACGCTCTATCCTGTATTTGCTGCAAGATTTAATGTTGGAGCTAAAGGCTTTAGCACGATGGTTGCGGCTAATGGAGTTGGCGCTGCTTTGGGTGGGCTTCTATTGACGTTAATGGGTGATCGTTTGCCGCGCCTGTGGCAAATTTATGGCGGTGGATTGCTATTCTGTTTTGCAGTTCTTTGTTTATCTTTTGCACCGACTTTTCAAATCGTTCTTATCATATTGGTCATCAGCGGCATTTCGATGATTACTTTCAATATCAGCGCGAACACGAAGGTTCAAGAAGAAGTTCCCAATGCCCTCAGAGGTCGGGTGATGGCAGTATATACACTAGTTTTTCAAGGTTTTATGCCGATTGGGGGACTTGAAATCGGTTTTATGGCTGACCGTATAGGCGCTATTCCTTCTGTGCGTATCAATGCCTCGATTGGACTAACGGTTTTACTTCTAATCATCTTCTGGCGTTTATTCGAGCGAAAGCGTTCGAGTGTGACGATCTAACAAGTTTTGTTCAAAAATTAAAAATAAAAAGTTTGTATTTTTGCCTGAGGAAGGCTGTTTTGGCTTGAAAATGACTTTCTACATTGATGATCAAAGCCAGGCTGTGGCGGAAAGAGGGCATTTTAGGGTATAATTTTTATAATTAGGTCTGCGCGATTCAACGACCTCCGAACCTTTATTCCGTGTTGATCCACAATAGAAGTAGTTCAGAGTGCTTTTTGCTTCGCAACTCGACAGCATCAGGGGGAAGCCATGACTAGTGGGAATCTTGAGTATGCTTTGGAAGTTATAACTCGGTCGTTTTTGGGCGAGGCGGACGCTTACGAGGCGTTCTATATTAGAGAAGCGCTGAAGTGTTCTGTCGAAGAAGGGACGCTAGATGCGGGAGATGAGTCTATTCGCACTAATCTTTCGCCGCGCTATCGTCCGCGTCTGAACGCTTTAGTCGAACTTTTTCACCGACTAGTCGATGCGCGTGAAGAGCTTAAAAAGGATTTTAACGCTGATGATCCACGCTGGAGCTTTGAGCCGCTTCCTAGTGAAGAGGTTTTAGCTCGTTATACCGATCGTTGGAAAGCTTTGAAGTATATCGAAGCCACTTTGCCGGGCTTGACCAGGCGTCTTAAAACCGCCGATCTCTTTGGAGATGATGCTCAGCAAATCAAAACAGCTATTGTGTTGCTTCGTACGAAGCAAAAAGAGCTTCAGAAGCAACCTTAATGACAAGCAGACCCAGAAAGAGAACTTGAGATGAAACTAGCTCATATAGTAGCCCAATTGCTTGCTGATGCTGGTATTAGTGTAGGCGAAGGCGCTTCTGCTGTGACTTGTCAGATAGGCGATTATCGTCATACCGTGCATACCTACATCCGCAACGCCGATCAACCTTACGTCGAACTTTACGGTTTCCCGATTGGGAAAAAGAGTGAGGATACCACTCCGCAATTGCTCGATATCCTTGAGAGCAATGGTTTGGTTGAGAGAACTGATGATGGGAATCCACGGTGGACTAAAGAAGCCCTTCGCATGTCGCTAATGCGTGATTAGCAGCTTTTCGATGGCTAATAGTAGTTAAATAATAGGCGGGCATAAGGCCATATGGTTTTATGCCCGCCTATTATTGTCTTGAATTTCTTTTTTATCAAAACTAAGGTACTAACACTCAAAGCATAACGATGATGGTTGTGGCACGTAGAATTCTGATCTGGAGAAGGGAATTAGGCGGATTCAGTAGTTGAAAAACTTGAAATTTAGTTTAAAGTACGGGCGGAGGGATTCGAACCCCCGACACCCAATTCCGAAGACTGGTGCTCTATCCGCTGAGCTACGCCCGCACGTGGGAGTAATTGTAGCATACACTTGGCTTTGAAAACGACGTTTTCTAGGAGAACTCTTTATCGACTCCTTGACAAAGGTAGGTGGGCTTCTGTAGAATTCGGCTTCAAGGTGAAGATAATTAAACGTTTATTATGGATTTGTTTGTTGACAATGCTTGGCGCTCATGGATGGGGTTCGCCTAACGCCCCTCTACTCGTTCGTTATGCAAGGGATATGGGAACTGAAGGCCGGACTATATGGATAGACGGGACGGCTAATCTCAAGTGGTTGATCGATCGAGCAAAAGTTCATGATTTTTGCCAAAATGCCGCGCGGGTTGGCTTTAACGAGTTAGTGTTAGACGTTAAACCGGTCTCGGGACAGGTTTTATATAAAAGCGCAATTGCCGAGCCGATGACGCAATGGAAAGGCGTTCAAGTCCCAGGGGATTATGATATTCTCCAAATTCTTCTCGAAGAAGCTCATGCCGTTGGATTGAAGGTTTCGGCGTCCGTAAACGTTTTCAGTGAAGGTCACAAGTTAGTTCCAGGCGCAGGCGTGGCTTATTCACACCCTTCCTGGCAGATGATAACCTATGTGGCTTCTCGCTATCTCAGCATTCCCGGCGATTCGATTAGTGTTGAGCGCTTGAATGCAGTTCCAGTTAATGACCAGGTTTCGGTTTATACGGAAGGCAAAGCTCCCGCGCCTAAGCCGGAAACAGCCGAACGCACCCTTTACATTGCCCTGAACCCCAGCTTGCAAGTTGCAGGAATTGTGTGGGGAAACTTTGTTACTGAAGGGATCGATGTGCCGGATGATTGGCTTG
>JBAXQP010000018.1 GCA_037131655.1 bacterium
TTGAAAGCCATTGGCCGCTTTCGTAGAATGGCTCGCCGGCTACCATGGTGAAAATTACATCCGAGGCTGAGCTGGAATAGACCAGGGTGGAATAGGGATCGGGTTGAGGGATACGATGGTCGAGTGAAATGATGCAAAGATCGGCTTGTTTCCCAGGGGTTAGTGTGCCGATTTTTTGTTCAAGCCCAAGCGCAGATGCCCCCCCGATGGTTGCCATCTTAATGACAGTCTCAGCATCGATACTGACTTTCTTATAACGCTGGGCGAAAATCGTTTGCCGCATCTCTTCGAACATATCGATATGATCGTTCGAAACAGCGCCATCTGTGCCGATTCCAACTCGAATACCTGCATTCATGAATTCTGTAATAGGCGCTATTCCAGAGGATAGTTTCGCATTCGATTTCGGGCAGTGGGCGATTGCACTCCCTTTGCGGGCAATCAAGGTAATGTCCTCTGGTGTGACATGCGTGCAGTGAATGAGCAGCGTTTGAAGAGTTAATACTCCAAGGTTATCCAGGTATGCGATAGGTGTTGAGTTAACGGGTTCGCATGGAATGCTTCGCCGATGATACATTTCAGCAAACTCTCCCGTTCCATTTAGTAAAAAATCAACTTCGGCATCTGATTCAGCGGCATGGATTGCCAGTTTGCTTTGATAATTGGCAAGTTCTTTCATGAGAGTCGGTCGTACTGTATACACCGAGTGGGGCGATACGCCCAATTCGAGTTTAGGCGTTTGTTTGTATTTAGCGAGTTTTTCAGAAAGTGAAGCTAGGATTTTGGGCGTATTGAGCGGTTCTTCGATGCCGAAGACTTCTTGGAAGATAATCCCACGAAGTCCCAACTCTTCACATGCTTGGTAGGCGGTACCTGAGTCACAACAATCACCAACCGTAGTAATTCCCGCAGCTAGAGTTTCTGCAGCGCCAAGACGTGATGAATCGAGCCACAGGTTAGTTGAAACTTTTTGTTTAAGCTCAACTAGTTTACGAATCCAGGGGAAGAAGGGAAGATCGCCGATTAGACCGCGCAATAGGGTTAGCTCTAGGTGGCTATGGACGTTTACAAAGCCCGGCATGATAATCGCGTCTCCGAAATCAACGGCATTCCCACTTGAATGAGGTCGCTTTCGAACCTCCACAATTTTGTCGCGATCAATCACTACCTCGCCGTCATAAATGGGCGGGGCATCGATAGGTAAGATGCAGGCGGCTCGAAGTGTAATCAGCGGGGGCTCATTCCTTTCTGTAGTGGGGTTGACCAAGCTTTGTTGAGGTCATCGAAGGTGCAAGTCCTGACATGCAGATCGCTAAAGAGAACGTTATAGCGGTAGGTTTTGGCATACACGCGAACCATATTGGGCTGCGTAGCTATCTTTTCGCCCGTGTGCCATGCTCCGCAAGCATCAGTCACTACGTTGATATCAGCGCCTTGGTCAAATGTGTCCACTTTCATCTTTCGGATTGCAATCTCAGTTCGGAAGATATAGCTTGTGCCGAATTTCTTATAACAAGTGGGGCGCGCATTCAGGTAAGCGCCGTTAATGTCCATATAGTTGAAGCCGCTATCATTCTGGCAGAGCCATATTTCTTTGTTCTTATTATATAAATAAAGAACTTGATGGAGCAAAGGCATCGTTTGCATCCATGCTGAGGCGTCGGTTATTCCTTTTGGGGCCAATTCGGGATTGTTTTTAAAAAATGTGCGCCAAATATTTGGAGTATAGCGGTCTGTCGGATCAACTGCATAAGGGTAATTATCGTTGTAGTCCATCGCATAGATATGAAGCGCCGAACCGATGTTGCGCAGGTTACTGATGCAATTTGTATCGCGCGCTTTTCGGCGGCCTAAAGCCAGCACCGGAAAGATCAACGCTGCGAGTATGATAATGATTGAAATCACTATCAGTAGTTCGATGAGGGTTAAGCCAATTTTCCTCATCATTTGCTCCCTAACTCCGCCTTGAAGCATTAATAAAAGCCTCAAATAACCGTAGCGTGATAGGCGAGTTTGGTTGACGTTCAGGATGCCATTGAATCCCGATTAGAAATGAATTCCCATCTCCTTCTATAGCTTCAATTATCCCATCAGGGGCATTCGCGGATACGAATAGGTTTAGTCCCAAATTTTGGATTGCCTGATGATGAGAACTAACCCCAAAGAATTCTTCGTCAAGTGTGATTTTAGCTAGGAGCGAGTTTGGGGTAGTGTTAATTTGGTGTAAACTAGTCTCCGCTGTCCCTTGCCATTGATGGAGCAGGGTTTCGGGTACATCGGTCGGTATATTGATATAAAGCGAACCGCCTTCTAACACGTTGATAAATTGAACTCCATAACATATGCCGAATATTGGTTTGCCTATCCTCTTCATTGACGTATAAAGCTGACGTTCGAATTCAAATCTTTTATCTTCTATTAAAGTAACCGATTTATCTTTAAGTTCCTCTTCACTAAGTGCGAGGCCATAAATAGCAGGATTTATATCGTTGCCCCCTGGGATTAGAAGTCCGTCAAGACGGTCTGCTAATGCCTCAGGATTGCCTTCTAGCGGGATCATCACTGGAAGACCTCCCGCATTTGCAACACACTCAGCATAATTATGATTTTGCCTTACGCCTGCTGCCTTCGATGGGTCGGTTTTAGGTTCATAATTACATGTGATACCGATAAGCGGCTCGTATATCATATAAAGCTAGTATAGCGTATTTGCTAACAGGGCGCAATGAATTTATTGTATTGACATTCGAACTCGCCTTGAGGCTAAGTGTGCGAGTATACTGATATGTAACAAGAATTGAATTAGTCGGGGTCAAATGCTTGACGCTTCTACCAAGTATTTGGCTAGGGGAGGAGACAATATGGCTACAGTAGTGAGATTGCCAATGAGAGGGCAGTCAATGGAAGAAGGAACGATTACAAAGTGGTATAAGAGTGAGGGCGAACAGGTTAAAAGTGGTGAACTTCTCCTCGAAATGATGACCGACAAGGCCAATATCGAAATCGAGGCAGAGGTCGAAGGGTTTGTTCGTAAGCTCCTCGTTGCAGAAGACGCAACCGTTCCTGTTCAGGCTCCAATTGCAATTATAGGGACAGCGGATGAAGATATATCCGCTGCTTTAGCGGAAGCAGCATCGGGAGAACCGCCTGCACCTGGTGATGGTAAATCGGAGGATGTGGTGGCGTCTGTGTCCGCTTCTACATCGGCTCCAGTTGGAGCTAAAGGGGCTTCAGAGGTCTTTTTATCACCTCGCGCGCGCAAGCTTGCTGAAGAAAATGGCATTGTGATTGCGGAGTTAGCCGGACGAGGAACGGGGCCTGAAGGACGTGTTGTTGAGAAGGATATCGAAGGCTTCTTGAAAGAACTTAGCGCTCGGCCAAAGATGACTCCTGTCGCGGCTAAAATGGCCGCAGATATGGGAGTTAATGCCGCTGACCTGACAGGTAGCGGGGCTGGTGGAAGAATTACCAAGGGTGATTTATTGCAGAAGGCTCAACCGGCAACGCCTGCGGTTGTGGTAGCGCCCGTAACGCCAAGTACTCAGTCAGTTTCTTTCAGTGGACGCCGCAAACTAACGGCCGATGCCGTTACACGAAGCTACCAAAACGTTCCGCACGTTAAACTTATCTCAGAAGTTGATGTGACGGAACTCGTAGCGCTTCGCGAACAGATATTGCCTCAGTTTGAAAAGGAATATGGTGTTCGCGTTAGCTACACCGATATTCTTGTCAAAGCTCTTGGACAAACCATTCGAAAGTTTCCAGCGATTAATGCAACTTTGGCCGGAGATCAAATCCAGATCCTTGGGGATATTAACGTTAATGTAGCTGTAGCTATGAACGGGGCTTTGATGATACCGGTTGTAAGGAATGCGGACGTTAAAACGTTATCACAGATTGCGCTTGAATTGCGAGGGCTTATCGAACGCGCTCGCAATGGCAAGAGCGGTCCTGATGATCTTAGCGGCGGAACATTTACCATTACAAACCTCGGCAACTTTGGAGTAGATGCCTTTACCCCGATTTTGACCCCCGGTCAGGCTGGAATATTGGGTGTCGGTAGAATTATCGAAAAGCCGGTGGTAGTAAACCATCAGGTTGTCATACGCTCAATGCTCGGGATATCGTTGTCGTTTGATCATCGGATTGTGGATGGAGCTCCTGCCGGAGAGTTCTTAAAAGCTCTGATGGACACACTTAAAACACCGGTTTTGATGTTGATATAGCATGTAAACTAACTAAAAAAGGGGACATCTCTTCGAGATGCCCCCTTTTTATATTTGCATAAGAACTCTTATTAGCGTTTTGGTGAAATTACTACATAACGGTTAGGCTCGTTACCTTCGCTGTAGGTTTGCACACCGTCATCTTGGAGCAATGCATGATGGATTATGCGACGTTCGTGGGCAGGAAGTGGGTCTAGCTCAGCTTCTTCCTGGCGGTCTTTGACCTGCTCTGCAAGAGAAGTCGCTAATTCACGAAGTCTATCGGCTCGCTTCTTTCGGTAAGTCAAGGAATCAAGAATAACTCGTCCGCCGCCGCCAAACTTGCTCAGAATAACATTCATTAAATATTGAAGTGAATCAAGGAATTCACCGTGATGTTGAATTAGCAGAGGACAATCGGCTCCTGAATATTCAATATGAATATAGCGGCCTTGATTGCCGTGATGTGTTGGCGAGATACTTAAGCGACTGTATTCTGCTACCTCTTTTGCAATAAGCATAGCCTTTTCAACAACATCAGGAGTTGGCTCATCGCCAAGGTCTTCATCTGAGTGACCGCTATCGGCCGCCTGAGGAGTTATCTGACCTGAAGTGTTGTCAGATTTTAGGGTGCATCGCAAACGAATGATGCCGTCTACAGGACTTTCTAACTCCTCAAATTCAACCTGGGTTACATCATTAATTCCAAGTTCTTCAAGGGCGTTAAGTTTTGCCTCTTCTAAATTTCTACCTGTTGATACCACAGACTGCATTTCGAAAATGCCTCCTCATAGATAAAAGGTTACCCTGTTAATACTTCGAGTGTAACCCCCTACGTGCCAAGATAAACTATTTTAATTAAGATGCTTACTTGTTTTTTCTCTTTTTTGCATGAATTCTTGCTGTAACGTCATTCTTGTCATTCTTTTCATCATTTGGCTCAATGGTTTGTTTATCTTTTCCATTTGAACCAGGTTCAGTGGTAGCGGTGTTCACTATTGCAGCCTCGCCATTTGTCTTTGGGAGCATATATTGTCGTTGCTGCATTGTCTGAAGTACATTCAAGAAGATCCAATACAACACAAATGCGGAGGGCAACGCCCATTGGAACATCATTACAAGGAAAACACCGCTCATGACTAATGAGGTGGTTTTTTGTTGCTCCGCTTGAGCCGGATCCATTACCATTAAGCGCTGGGAAATATACATTGTTACTGAATATATCAGCAAGAGCGGAACATCCTGCACTCCAAGGTTAGCGCCTAAAAACGCAGGGAATTGATGTGAAAACCCACTTCCAATCCAAAGGAACGTGCCTTTTGTGAACTGGAACTCATATTGGCGAATTGCTCCATAGACCCAGATAAAGAAAGGGATTTGCAGCATGATAGTGAGCATCGAGAAACAGCCCATCGCAGGGTTGACGTTATGCTCCTTATACATCTGCATGATTTTCTTATTTAGTTCTTCCCCTTTGAACTTTTGCTGCAGTTCCTTCATGATCGGTTGTACTTTTGCCATTTCCTTCATCGATTTAAACTGAAGGTGGCTTAGGGGATAGAGCAAAATTCGGACAATAATAGCTAAAAGCAGCATCGCAAAGGTGTAACTGAACCAAGGAACTTTGTTCGTCAACCCGACGAGCATGTCCATTACCTTGTACTGATTGGGTAATTGAATGCCTAATATTACATAGCCAGGCAAACTTTCATTATGCTTGTCGATTTGGTTGGTTAGCTCTGTCAGTCGAGTCGCCCCGATGATTTTCCATTCAATGGATTCCGGATAGCTTTTCTTGAGCTGTTGATAGACTTTAACAACGTTGTAAAAATCTTTATATCGCCTAGCGTCCGTTTTATAAACTTTGGTGTGATCTTTGATAGCGTCAGCTTCAATAAGAAGCGCTTGGGGGGCTTGGGGGGTGTTGGCGAAGTCCTTCAGCATTACATTCTGAGTCTGATACTGTACTTTTTTCCATTGGCCACTATTTTTATAAGTTTGAATATCAATCAGCACTTTTTCAGCGCCGCGTGGGTCCTTTTGGACTTTCTTGCCGCCGGTAAAGAATATTTGCGCTCCTATCATCACAATGAACGTGACTAAGAGTATTGTTAAATAATTACTGCGTTTATCCATTAAAACCCCTTAAAGTACGGGATCGGAGCCCCCAGGATTAAATGGGTTACAGCGTAGAATTCGCCATATTCCCATTCGTGTACCTTTTAAAAAACCATAGCGTGTAATAGCTTGTGCGGCGTATTCAGAACATGATGGCTGAAATCTGCAAACGCGGGGAGTGAAATGTGATAGTCGCTGATATAAGCGTATCAACCAAACTGCGATTGTGCGTCCCATCTCTAGCCGTCCACCGCTTCCGATAGCACGCTTCCTTGCTTTAGGAGCGTCCTCATCTGTCGGGCCAACCGCTCTGCATTAATTTCAATCAATGCGGGGCGCGCTACCCATACCAGGTCATAGCCTGGCTTTATAGAATGTAATAACGCTCTGCAAATAGCACGAATCCGTCTTTTTTGACGGTTTCGTCGTGCGATGACGCCTAACTTTCGACTCGCAACAACCCCTGTTTTCGTCGGTTCTGCGGCATCCTTTTTAAGAACATGCAATGTCACTGCCGGAGCTACGTAATAGATTCCGCTTTGGTAAACTCGCTCAAAACTACGCCGTTCAGTTAGGCGTGCCGAGTGTGGCAGCAATCGTAGCAGACTCCTTGGTTAACCAACCCTACGATGTCGCCCGTTAGAGCAATCGACAGCGATAAGATGGCGTCCTCTCAGACGGCGTCGTCGCAGCACATTACGCCCGTCTTTGGTTTCCATTCGTACAAGGAACCCGTGCGTTTTATGTCGATGTCGGTTATTTGGTTGATAAGTTCGTTTCATTCTCGCTCACCCTCTTCACTGTCTGGTCACATCGCCCGTAGAAAATGCGTTCCATTATAGCATGCTTTTTCCGAGCACGGCAAGTGTTCATTCTTAATCTGTTTACCTGCATCGCCAACGGGTTGCACTTACTTCAAATTAAACAACTTCGTAAGGTCTGCTATGTAGATGCTTTTGGATTTGATGTAGGCTAAGCGTGTTCCGTCTAGGGACCAGGCCAAGCGAGTTTCGTAAAGGGCTGTTTGTTCCCATGTGTCATCAATGGCGCCGTCCTTTGGACCTAAATCTTGGTCAACAAGTTGGCAGGTTTTATTGGTGCGAATGGCTGCCGCCCAATCAATTGAGACTGATGCCATGCCGGGGAGAGCGACATGAATGACATCAATCGTTATAGCATCCCCTTCACTATTGGGATTAAAAGACTGTTCTTGAGTAGCCCAGGCGGCGGCTTTCCTATATGGGTTTGCGGTAAAGCTGCCGAGGCGAGTTTCGCTTGCGCCATCGGATGAAAGACCCAATAACCCTTCAGTTGATAGTCGGACTAAAGTGGGTTGCTTTTCGTCATAGTCAATCGCAAGCAGCATCGAGCCAAGTTCTGCCTCATTAGGATCGTTCGAATAAGAAGCTTGGATTAATCCGTATGTTTGTCCAACATCATTAATATAAACATCAGCATCGATAAAATAAAGCCCTTCGGCAACGATGCCGTTGGTGTATTCGGGGAACCCAAGCGTTTGAACTTCCTCTCCGGCAAAATCGAAAACATGACAGGGAGTAAGTTGGGCAAGGCTATCCCCATCAGCGGTTGAGGCGAAATAGACCCGCTCTACCAGCGCTGCATTAATCTCTTCCTTAGAAGCTTTCGTAGCCAGTCCACTATCAAAGTCGATACGAAATGCTTTTTGGGCGATTGCCAGGTCGAGAGTGTTCTTGCCGATTGTACGGGTACGGGCTGCTATTTGAGCAATAAAAAGTTTTCCACCCGGCATGATGAACAATTCGATTGTTGCATCGCCATCCAATAAATCCGAAGATAGAGCGACTCGTTTGCTCCATGAGCCGGTTGTCAGATCTAACCGAGTAAGGTTGATAACTTTTCCATCGGGGCTGATTGTGAGGGATGCAAGATGATTTTTATCAAGCCACTTAAGAGAGGCAACCGACTCTTTTGCATCAGGAAGAGCTGCAGATTTTGTTACAGGAGCCAGTTCGCGGTCGAGGGTTGATTGCGCGGCTGCAATGCGCATTCGGGCAAAATGAGTATATCCTGAATCGGGCAAACTGGAATTCTTCAGCGGATCGGGGTTAGATTTATGACCGCATCCCATAATCAGTAAAATTAACGGCATCCACACCCAACTCATACGTCTATACATAAGCAAAAGTCCTTGCGAGGCTCAATATCAAAGCGTTACCTTTATTCTGACAGGTAAAGTGTGGTATTACAATACAGCTTCTTAGATGGTTCTTAAGTTCAGTGATCGGAAGGTGGAGGTCCTTATTTGATGCATAAATTATGGGTTTTGTTTGTTATTATATCAATCTCCCTCCTCGTTGGTTGTGGCGGCGGCGGTGGAGGTGGTGGTGGCGGCGGTGGTACCCCAACAGTACAAAGTGTCACCATTGCAGCAACCCCAAGCGCTACCGTTTACGCGACTGGAGCTGCCGCACAATTTACGGCAACCGTACATATGTCCGATGGGTCAACTTTAACCAATCCTGTGATAGGGTGGGCAGTTGATTCTGCGGCAGGTACGATAAATTCGAGTTCAGGCAGCTTTACTGCTACAAATAATTTGCAGGGCAGCCTTTCGCAAGTCGGAGTAGTGACAGCCACTTATCTAGGGGTGACAGGGAAGTCCCTTGTTACTGTGACCAACAGCTCGTTTATTATAATCACTGGGACAGTTAGAGATGAGTTGGGTTCTGCACTGTCAGGCGTGAAGCTCATCTTTGTGAATTCAAGCGGTAAGATAACCGGTGGTGCCTTGTCCGGTTCTAACGGCCTCTTCCAAGTTCCTGTCGTTAGTGGTACGGCTTACCTTTATGTTGGTTCAAAGCCTGATACCGTGCATTGGGAATTTAAATACTCACTTCGCGGCAATAAAAACTATCAACCAACTGCCAACTGCTGGATGGCGATTATTAACGATCTGGGACAGCCTGTGATAAATCCTGTTACAGGTGGCGATATAGGCATCCTTTCGTTCTACCTATACAAAGACGGATTCCCAACGCAAATTCCTGAAGACTGCGATTATCCCTCAAACTAATAACAAAAAGACCTCCCCTGGCTTACAGGGGAGGTCTTTTTGTTTGTTGAGTAGTTAAGGTTCAGGTGATAAGATTTTGGAATTAGTGTTCCGAAATCTGTAAAACGCACTACCTACTCAATATTTGCAACATAAGTTGGGCAAAGATGATTTTGGCGATTAGGGCTACGGGGTAGGCGGCGGCGTAGGAGAGAGTAATTAACTCTGAGTTAGCTTGATTGGACGCTGCCGCTAGGGCGGGGGGATTAGTCATACCGGCAGACGTGACGCCCATCGTTGCTAAAACGTTGAACTTGCGCCATACAGCCATGATTAATAAAGCGGTTAACCAGGCGCTCACTGTTATCGCAGCACTTATTAGAAGCAGTGTTGCGCCGGAAGAACGAACTACCTCAACAAAATGCTGACCGGCCGTCGTTCCTGCGCCTGCTAGAAACATCGTTAAACCAATATCACGGGCGAAAACATTCGCTGCAGGAGGCACATATACACGAAGAGGTCCGATGCGGCCAAAATGTCCCATCAAGAGAGCAACGATAAACGAGCCACCGGCAGCTCCGAGTTTGATTGTGCCAGTGGGAAAGTGAATCTGTATTGAACCTAATGCTATTCCAAGCGCAAGGCCTAAAGCGAGCGATAGAAGATTCGTTTCCTCAAGACGCCTTTCCTCGGCTCCAGCCCATTTTGCAAAATTATCCACATCTGTAGTCAAACCAACAGCACGCACGTTATCGCCAACTTCAAGAACGAAGCATCCGCTAGGCGTGACTTCAATCCCTTGCCGCCTGACACGAGTGATAACTACCCCTAAGTTTTCCCACACCTTCAATGTTTGAAGCGCCTTACCTTCAACTTCGCTGGAAGTGATATCGATATCTCGTGATACCAGATCAGGATTAATATCCATGGTAGCGCTGGTTTCCGGACCGATTAAAATGCTTAACTTATCAAGCTCAGGCGTAGGGCCAACTGCCATCAAGATATCCCCCAATTCCAACAGCGTAGAAGGGGTAAGCGGAAACACTTTACTACCACGCCGAATTCGCGATATATTCACATCGATCATGCGGTCGACATTGACTTCATGCATAGTCTTTCCAACGACAGCGGGATTGGCAACCTCGAATTGAGACGATCTAATTTGGGGGGTTAAGTGATAGCTATCTGTCTCCCACTTTTCAGCATCAATCTTGGCGTTTCGTCCTAATAGCTTGGGCATGATTTGAATTAATAGCACTGTTCCCAACATGCTGAAGGGATAGGCGATACCATATCCTACTGAAATAGCCCCCTGAGCGGCGGTAGAAGCTGAAGTCTTGTTGAGAAGGTCGATACCTGCAGCAAGCGCAGGAGTACAGGTGGTCGCTCCTGTAAAAAGTCCAGTCGCTAAAGCGTAATCAAGATGATAACTCCGAGCCAACGCAATCGTAACCCCCGCAGCCACAGAAGAAATGGCTAATGCGATAGCGCCATATTGCCATCCGGTTTGTCGAATTAGCCTTAAAAACCGAGGACCTACTTGTAACCCGACTGCATAGACAAACAAAAGAAGACCGACATCACGGATAATCGTTGGCACTATCAATTGATAGTGCCCAAAAACCATTCCGGCAAATAGAACGCCTGACGCTCCAAGTGAAAATCCACGAAATCGCAGTTTGCCAACAAATAAACCAATAGTAATAATGGCAAACAGAGTTAAAGCCTGCTCAGATAGAAGCGCACGAATCGATTCGGCCAATGAAACTCCTTTCTAATTAACCAATTGGCATAAGAATACCCTTTTAGTCCAAAATAGCCTTGTATAGATCGCCAAACACGTTACTATAACGCTCGATTAACTCCGCTGATTTTTGTTTAATAGTAGTGATCATGTCCTTATTATCGGTAAATTCAAGCCAAGCTAAAGCTAGTGCTAAATCGCATAAATTCAGGATAGTATTGCGAAATTGCGATCATTTTACTTTTTTTTACGCCAGACAAACGGTTTGGCAGTATGCTTCAATGAACGCTTCGATCGCTACGCGCAGTTCCACAGTGGAACGAAAACTTGTCCTACGCAGAGACTTGTGTGTAAGTATTCCAAACCAACATTCCACAAGATCGAGCTAACTGGCGGAGGTTGGCGTGTAATGAAAGCTCACCTCTGGATGCGCGGCCAGCCATGCGGCACATTTATTGTAAATACAGTAATTGTCCATGATGACATGAATCTCCGTCGCCGACGGCAGTTCTGTCAGTACTTGATCCATGAACGCCAGTAAGTCAATTCGAGACCATGTCCCATTACACCACACTTCCTAAGGCTTATGTAATTAAGCACTAGTCTTCCAAATACCGCCAGCTCCTACCAATAATAGAATCCGAGTATTTGCAGAAGTAATGTATGTAATATAACCCATATCGCCAAAGTTCTGAAATTATTAGGCGTCACAATTCTCTTGACAGAAGGAGCGATGGTCAAAATGATGAAGGGAAGAATAAAAAGACAAGCACGTCCAGTCTCACCAGTGCGGTAAGCACCAGTAAGAAAGACCATTATTAGCACTGATATTCCTATCTTACCTAACCTCATCCAGTAGCGTTCGGTTGTACTCCCATCTCGCATGGTAAAACCCATCCAGAGAAAGTATGTGATGGCGGGCCCAATGAAGTATATGATGTCACCGATATTCTCAAGTCGGGTTGTTAGATACGAACCAGGTTGAGAAAATAACATGAATCCGCCTGGGTTCTCAAAGTGGTTGGCAATTTGGAAGCTTTGAAGGTAATTAAAGCCGAAACCCCAGTACATAGCTATCAACGCTAGAATTGTTAGAGCGCAAGTAGCCACAGCTTCCCCTATTCGCCGGTATCTCTCCCAAGTAAGCCATAATATCACAGGAACATAGAAAAGTGCCCCAAAGGTCATCATCATTAGAGCCCACAGAAAAAAAGCTGAAGTAAGAATACGATAACTTTTTGATGAGTGATGGATGGATAGCAGGAGCGCAATCCCTAAAGTGCAGATAATCGCATCGATAGAAAAGAGGTAGTAAATCTGAATGGCAGCCATTGTTGCGTAAAGCATAGTCAACATTCGTGAGTTAACGGAGTCCATGGATAGACGCCGAAGCAGTAAATACATCAATGTGCAGGCTAGTGCCAGGTTAAGGGTACCGAACAGAGCAGAGATGAGAATGGGTGATTGGAGCAGCATCCGCGCAAACTTCATTGCCAGTAATGGGCCGGGCGGATGGCTTCTCGAATGCATTCCAAAGGCTGGCTGCATTTTCGTATAGTCAGCCAGCACGATTGCGCTTGACGGAAGCTGAACAGCATCATCATAGTAATGGGTCTCACCCTGGCGAATAGATACCAAAGGAGCCTCATAACCCCAGCTTATACCTTTGGTCGCGTTCCCTAGTAGCAGGAGGAGCACGGCGAAGCAAACTATATTGCGCAATCCCCAGACAATCTTAGATCCTTTCCACCAGAAGTAGCTTGCGAGGCAAACGCATGCAACAGCAGTGAAAACCCCTAACCCGCGCGAAGGAAGTTCAAAAGCCCCTTCGCTTACGGGCCAGCCAGTAGGAATGTTAAGCGAAGGACACTGCTTGCGAATAAAATGCATGACCTGGTTCAATATTACTAGCACCAGTATATAAATCAAGGTAGCATTTCTCAATTTTCCAGACAGATTCCCTTGTAAGTAAAAACGACTTCGATTACGTATCAGCATGTTATATCTCCAATCAAATATCTAAGCTATTTTATACATGTTGGTAGTATTAACTTATTGTGCCCAAAAATCATTCCGGCAAATAGAACACCTGACGCTCCAAGTGAAAATCCACGAAATCGCAGTTTGCCAACAAATAAACCAATAGTAATAATGGCAAACAGAGTTAAAGCCTGCTCAGATAGAAGCGCACGAATCGATTCGGCCAATGAAACTCCTTTCTAATTAACCAATTGGCATAAGAATACCCTTTTAGTCCAAAATAGCCTTGTATAGATCGCCAAACACGTTACTATAACGCTCGATTAACTCCGCTGATTTTTGTTTAATATCAGCGGTCATGTACTTATTATCGGTTAACTCAAGCCAAGCTAAAGCTAGCTCATCAGCATTTCGGCAAATTGACATAATGCCCGCATCCATGCAAGCTTCGACCGCAGCCTCTTGTTGGCTATAGATTGGCCCCATCGTTATAGGCGCTCCCCAAAGGAGAGCTTCAACTGGTGAGTGCCCCCCTATAGTCAGGTTAAAGCTGCCGCCAATGAACGCTACTGTAGCGATGGAATAAAGTTCACGTAACTCACCCACTGTGTCCAAGACAACGACGCTATGCTTGGCACCCTCCTGACCCAAAGCTGAGCGTAAATCATATTCAATTCCGTCTTGTTTTAATACCCAATCTATGGATGGCTTACGCTGAAGGAACCGCGGAGCAATTATTAACAGGGCATCAGGTTTATGAACCGCAAATTGTTTGAACGCATATATAACTTCAGGCTCATCGAAAGGATGAGTGCATGCAGCTACAATAATTGGTCTGTCACTTCCGCTTACAAGATTAATCCATTTATTCCGAATATCCGCTTTCTGGCAATCGGATATTGGCTGGGTTGCTAAAGAAGGGCCGCTTATAATCACTCTATTTTCAGAGATTCCTAAGGCGATTAAACGGTCGCGATATGTAGAAGTTTGTGCCCAATAGCAGCTAACGAGTCTGTGCCGCCATCGATCCGATTTCCTCTTGAATTCACGGTTAAAATCTCGTTCAGATAGATAATAATTCAATACGGCTGTCTTTACACCGAAAAGTCTTGCCCAAAACAGCAAATGATAATTGTCTGCAAACTCGATAAATAGAATCGCCTTTGGTCGCCAACGCATTAACATGATGAGCGCTGAGAGGGGATTATTGAAGGGTGCGTAACCAATCGGATAGGGTTTCTCAGCCTTTACTGCCATTTGATGTGAGCCTGTAAATTGCGTGAGAACAGCAATATCGCTTTGACAAGCATTAAATATCTCATCAGCCGCAACCAAAGCTGTTCGTGTCTCTCCAATCATGCTGCTATGAATTAAAATCCAGTCCCCTTTATGACTTGGCTTCGAGCCTCCAAAAAGTCTTCGGAAAATTATCCCGTAATACTCACGCTTTTTGGCTCTTAACGTGCTGCGGATAATAATATAGGGAAACACAACCAACTGAAACAAAGAGTAAAAGAGATATCCGGCAAGAGCTAACATGACGACTTTGAAGCGTAAAGAATTAGGTTCGTCTAAGCGTTGTGGGCTTACCAATATTTGTTTTTGTGGTTCTCTATCAGCGTTCAATAGCTCCTGCACAGGCAATTTCCTCGCTTTTTAAACAAACGGCAACGCTCCATGCTCAAGGAGGCTTTGATTGCCCTGGTTGTCATAATCGTAATTCGGATACTCACAAGCATAAACTGAACGTCCCTGTGAAAGCGCTTGCAAGCCTAAACGCTCCATTTGACCCTCCGAGCGTATTTCGACTGCCACCACCTGGTCAGATAAAGCGACTATCAACTCATCCCTTAGCTGGTTATTATTGCCGATATATCTGTCGCTCGGTCTAAAGGGGGATATAACCAGATCTGTTTTCGGATCGAATTGATAACGATAAAGTCTGGCCACTCGGAACGGCTCATTCGTCAGGTTATCTCCAAGACCTGCAAATAGACCGCAATCCAGCGCTAAAATTCGAGGAGCGCCCCATCGCAATCCGGTTACGGAGGCTCGCTTATATCCATCTGTGTTATGGCCAGAAACCAATACTTTGTGCTCGAAAACCATACGCTCAACCACAACCTCGATATTTGCTAGCCCCAGCTTGGTGGGCTTGCGTGAAGTTAGAGCACAAAAAGTTGATTGACTTAATAACTGCTGGTTGCCATAGGTAAATAGCAAGGCCGGGGGTTCTTCTATACAATTAACCAGTCTCGAAGGATAAGCTGCATCCTGAAGCGTGAGTATCTCAACACCCGCAGCGCGCACCCTAGCTTCAAAACGCGTTAGCTCATCCAAAAGATCTTTCAGGCCTACTGTAAGTGCGTTCGCAGCGGCAGCTAATAGACCGTACTCATGCTTTTTGCGGTCTGCTGAAAGCGCGAGGAACTCCTCCGCCGAATATCCTGCGACGGCGTTTTGTCGAAGTATCCGCTCAATCCCTTTTTGCCCCAAATAGGGTGTCAGACTGAGCAATAGCGCAAATTGTCGATGCGATAGTTCCTTGTCCACAACATTATTCTACAGTTATACACGCTCGGCGTCAAGTCAATTATGGACCAAGTACCGCCGATTCTTCCCACAAGTTCTGCCCTTTGGTCTCATGAATGAAGCAACTGGTAATAAAAGAAATAATAGCTAGTATCAAACAACCGATTAGGATGAGCTGATAGGCCGATGAGGGATACTGGATTACACTCGAAGTGGGAGATGCTACTGGGGTGAATTTATCGAGCACTTTTCCTGCGGCTTGAGCAAGAATGGCGGCTCCGAGATTAACTGCTCCATTATCGATACCGGTGGAGGATCCAGCAAAATCAGGTTGATTGAGTTCTTTTATAAGCGATAGAAAAACCGCTGAACCAGAAGCAGCCAACCCAAATAAAATGTAAGCTAGGAATACTCCGTTAGTCGCGCCATGAAGGATGGGAAAACAAAGCAGGACTGCTGCAATTGCGCTAAGATTAATAATCAACACAACTGGCTTCCGGCGGTGAACGAACAGCCTTGGCATAAACCCTGCTAAAATCGTAAAAATCATAAGGGAGAGCATCATCAAAAAAGTATATCTTGAAGCCGCTTCCGAACTTATACCTGCACAATCTTGCAGGATCTTTTTGCCAATAACCGCTTGCATTAGCAGATAAATCGACCACATTGTGG
>JBAXQP010000019.1 GCA_037131655.1 bacterium
CCGCAATAAACGCCACGCGCCTCTCGTTCTAATTCATATATAAGTTCTATCGCTCGAATCTTTGGCGCGCCAGTTATAGAACCTGGAGGAAAAGTGGCTTTAAAGATGTCTGTTAATGACGTGCCCTCTTGAAGACATCCGGTGACATCACTCGTCATTTGGAACAGTGACGGGTAGCGTTCGATATGAAAGATTCGTGGTACCTCAATACTCCCTGTTGTGCTAATTCGCCCGAGATCGTTGCGCATCAGGTCCAAGATCATGAGGTTTTCTGCGCGGTTCTTTTCGTCATTCATTAAGTGAGATGCGATCTCGTTGTCTTCTGCAGACCATTTGCCTCGTCCGGCAGTGCCTTTCATTGGCCTGGAAATAATCTGTTTACCTTCGCGTTTCAAAAACAATTCAGGGGATAGAGATGCAATTTGATAATCGCCAGTGTTTATATAAGCGGAGAAACCTACACGGTGAGCGCGTCTTAATCGGGCGAAAAGCTGAAGGGCAGGCTTTTTATGATTGAAAAGAAGTTTGCATGTGTAGTTGATCTGATAGACATCGCCTTTCTCGATGTATTCCTTAATTTGTTGAACCCCTTCTAGGTACTCCTGTGAAGAGATGTTTAGATGGATATCTGATATGTCGTCTAAACCACTTTCATCACCGCAATCGACCTCGTCATAACCCGCTTCCTCACATTGATCATAAATTCCAAACCATACATAAGGTAATTGGAGTTGATGTCCAGGTGTTTTGCGCAGAGTTAAGTCCGTTCCTGCTTCATAAGCCACATAACCGGCAGCAAATTTTCCGCTTTTGAGATAGTGATCAACAAGCGCCAAGCAATCCAAAACTTCTTGCGGCGATTTAGCAACCACCATATTAATAGGATCGCGCAAGAAGTATGACCGACCGATTAAATTATCGACATCCCAATCATCTATTAAAATTATTCCGGGAGTATCTTTTAGTTGCATGTAAGCCATGATAGCTTCCGCTATTCCTTGTTCTCGATGTACTTCTCAACCATTTTTATGAAGTAGACATGTACGCGTGGGTCGTCGGTTAGCTCTGGGTGGAAGGAGGAGCCTAGCAAGTTGTTTTGTTGTACACAAACGATATTATTCTCAAAGGTGGCTAAAGTATGAACGCTAGCGCCAATTTGGGTGACGATTGGGGCGCGTATGAATACTGCATGGATATTTGAGTTAAGCGGCTCGAAGTAAATGTCAGTTTCGAAACTATCGATCTGGCGTCCGAAAGCATTACGTTTGACGGTGATATCGAGTAGGTTCAAACTCGGTTGATCGCTGTTCTCGATGCGATCTGCCATCATGATCATGCCCATGCAGGTGCCCCAGATGGGCAAGCCTTCGGTGGATAGCTCCTTAATGGCCTTGTCGAGGCCGTAGCGGGTCATTAGCTTGCCAACAGTGGTACTTTCGCCGCCAGGGATAATAAGGCCCTCTACATTGCGTAGATCGTCAACTGTTCGGATTTCGACACCCTCACCGCCTGCTGACTTGAGCGCTTCGATATGCTTCTCAAAATCACCTTGCAGCGCAAGTACGCCGACGGTGAGAGGTCGATCACTTATATTATGAGCCATGCGCTATCACCAGCCGCGAGTTGCCATAAGCTCTTTTTCGTCCATCGTGCGGATGTCGAGGCCGGGCATAGCATCGCCTAATCCCTTTGAAATCTCGGCCAGAGCTTTGGGGTCTTTGTAATAGGTGACAGAGTCGACAATGGCTTTGGCTCGTGGGGCAGGATCGGCTGATTTGAAGATGCCGGAGCCGACGAAAACGGCTTCCGCGCCAAGTTTCATCATCAAAGCGGCATCGGCAGGGGTTGCAATTCCTCCTGCGGAGAAGTTGGGCACAGGCAGTCGGCCGGTTTGATGGACTTCAACTACTAAATCATAAGGCGCGCCAAGTTCCTTGGCAATTGACATAAGCTCTTCTTCAGGGGCAGATTGAATGCGGCGCATACCATCCATAATGGAGCGCATGTGACGAACAGCTTCGACGATATTGCCGGTGCCGGCCTCACCCTTCGTTCTTATCATAGTAGCGCCTTCGCCAATACGACGCAACGCTTCGCCCAAATCTCTTGCGCCGCAGACGAATGGAACCTTAAAAGCATGCTTGTTCACGTGATAGGCTTCGTCGGCGGGTGTCAGGACTTCGCTTTCATCAACATAGTCCACACCAAGAGATTGAAGGATTTCTGCTTCAACAAAATGGCCTATGCGGCATTTGGCCATTACGGGAATGGTCACCGTTTCCATAATCTTTAAAATTATCAGCGGGTCAGACATTCGGGCAACGCCGCCATCGCGTCTGATATCGGACGGGACTCTCTCGAGGGCCATTACGGCGGTAGCTCCGGCTTCCTCCGCGATTTTAGCTTGTTCTGCATTGGTGACGTCCATAATGACGCCGCCCTTTAGCATTTCAGCTAGCCCGACCTTCGTTCTCCAAGTTGATTTTTGTACTTCATAAATCGATGCTTCCATTTAAGCCTATTCACCTCACGAAATTATTATACCTAAAGCCGCCCCTCAGCATTAGCCTTAACACCTTCCAAAAGGTTGTTATATCTGGCGTCATAATGCGGATAAGCGGATTTATCGTTTAGGTGGCTAAAGGGCGAGAAATTAATACCAAGACTAAATCAAAAGTTGTCAGTTAATTCTTTAAGGGTATTGATGATATAGTCCGGTTTCATCTCAAGTGGGGCGTTTGCGGCTTCGGTGCGAGAAGTTACTCCAGTGAGTACCAAAGCGGTTTCTAACCCTGCTCGTTTCCCGCCTAGAATGTCAGTGTCTAGCCGATCTCCTACAGCTAAAGTATTACTTTTTTCGACGCCGGGTTGGTTGAGGACGACCTCATATAGGAAGGGTTCAGGCTTTCCTATAGTGGGCGGAATTTTCCCCGATGCAACTTCAATTGCTGCCACGATAGCGCCACCTCCAGGTTCGACAAGGCCGCCTTCAATCGGATAGGTAGGGTCACGGTTGGTGGCAAAAAACTGTGCGCCGTTTAAAATGGCTTGTTGAGCCGATTTGAGTCTCTCATAAGTAAACTGACGGTCGATACCGACTACAACGAAATCAACAGAAGTGGACGTGGGGTCTTCTACTACGATTAATCCGGCGGATTTCATCTCGCACTTCATGCCCTCTCCACCGACAACGAAAACTTTTTTACCTTCAGCGCCATGCTGCCGCAAATATTGTGCTGTACCTGAGCCGGAAGTGACCACCTGATCTATCGTGCAAGGAAACCCCATCGAATTCAGTTTATCCGTCACATCCTGACGGCTTGGGCTGGAATTATTGGTGACAAAATAAACACCTGCCCCGCGATTGATCAATGCTAGAACTACTTCACTTGCCCCCTGTACCGGTTGGTTGCTGCGATATAAGACTCCATCGAGGTCAAAAATATAGGTTCCAAACTGCTTCATCAAATCTCTCTACTAATAGTGAATTGCGCGATAGATTTAAGACCCTCGCAAGCGGGGCTTTCAGGTAGCATTTTTAGCTTATTGGTTGCGGTAATTATATGCTGAGCGGCGATATCCATTGAATAATCGGCGCTGCCGCTAGTTTGTATGAGTAATGCTAATTCCGTTAAAGCTTCAGGTCGCTCTCGCCCTGAAAAGAGCCTTTTTGCTTTATCAGAATGGCCGTTTTTCATAAGATAGATTAAGGGCAGGGTCGCATTCCCCTCTATGAAGTCAGTTCCGATGGACTTGCCTGTCTTGGAAGGGTCCCCAAGATAATCTAGCAGGTCATCCACAACCTGGAAAGCTATTCCAACATGAAACCCATAGGATGAGAGACACTCTGCAGTAGCTTCATCCGCGCCGGCTATCAATGCGCCCGCACAGCAACAGGCTGAGACGAAAGAGGCGGTCTTGCGTTTGACAACTTCGAAGTAGTGTTCCTCCGAGAGGTTGACGGACCCCCTGTGCATTATCTCTTGAACGGCTCCTTCACTCATGGCGATTACGGCATTGGTAATAACATTCATCAGGTTCCTATCGCCGCCATCTATGACAAGAAGCATTGCTTTTGCCAGCAGGGCATCGCCGGAGAGGACACTTGCCGAATTCCCGAAAAGCTTGTTAGCGGTTGGCTTGCCGCGTCTTGAAGAGGTTTCGTCAATCACATCGTCATGAATAAGTGTAGCTGTATGAAGAAGTTCCATCGCTGCGCTGCAATGCACTACCTGCTTAAAGGGATAATCTTTACCGACCGATAAGGCAGATAAAGCAAGGGCGGTGGGGCGGAGGCGTTTGCCGCCTGCCAACAAAACATGTTGAGCAATATCCGCTACTTCAGGGAGAAGTGACGCGACCTCTTGATTGAGCAGCAGATCGATAGCCTGCAGCTCATTACGTATCAGTTTGAGCACTTCATCCAGCGCTTCATTTGGGGCAACTTTCAAGCGAGTTGCGTCGGACATGGTTTAACTCCCCAGTGGATGCATACTGCTCCCCATGCCAGATCGACCACATGAATATCGGTCAACCCGGCATCGCGCATTTTCTCAGCCAATTCTTCACGGTCAGGAAAATTCGTTACCGAGTTGGGCAAATAGGAATAGGCCTCTTTTCGGCTGAACAACCCTCCCAATAAGGGCAATATCTTATAAAAATAAAATCCATAGGCTAATGACATCGGTTTGAACTTCGGCTTAGCCATATCAATGCAGACAACTCTGCCGCCTGGCCGTACAACTCTTGTCATTTCTCGAAAAGCCGCATTTATATCCGGCACATTGCGGATACCCCAACCGACTGTCGCGCATGCAAAGTGATCGCTGGGAAGCGGTAAACATAGGGCATCCCCTAAAGCAAGACTAACGTTTCGAATGCTGTACTTTAAGCTGACTTTTCGCCGAGCTAGTTCTAGCATTGGAAGGCAAAAGTCGATGCCGATCACTTGCCCTTGCCGTCCAACTGCTTGTGCTAAAGCAATCGCTAAATCACCTGTACCGCTGCAAACATCGAGAACCGCTTCGCCTGGTTGTGGGTTTGCATAAGATACAGCTAACCGTCGCCATCGGTGGTGTAAGCGCAGACTGATTATTGAATTCATAAGGTCATAACGATGAGCAATTTGCCCGAACATATGTCGGATTTGCCAGCTGCGATCACCTTCGACTATGGTCTTCTCATCCTGCATTCAGGCCACCTTGAAAGCGCCAACTTACATAAATTTCTGAAAATATAATACCCTACTGTTTACTACGTAATTTATGCGGATTTAAAGCAGCTCGCTCGGCGAAAACCAGATTGCGAGTTCACGGACCGCTGCATCGGAGTCAGCAGCAGTATGAACTACGTTCGATTCGATTGTCAGAGAATAATCGCCTCGAATTGTTCCAGGGGCAGCGTCTTTTGGGTTGGTCGCGCCGCTCATCTGCCTTACGATCCCAATTACATTAGGAGCTTCGAGCGCCATTGCAACGATAGGGCCGCTTGTTAAGAAGTTGACGACATCTTCAAAAAAGCCTTTACCTCGATGCTCGGCATAGTGCGTTTCAACCTGTTCACGAGGAGCATTTAGCAGCTTCATTCCAACCAGACGTATCTGTCGCTGCTCGAACATAGTGACGATACGACCGACAAGCCCGCGCTCAACGCCATCGGGTTTAATTAACACCAGTGTTCTTTCAATTACAGCCATGCGTTCTCCCTATTTAGTTACAGTAAGTTATTCTAAAGATTGTACCCAAGTTTATTGGCTTAAAGAAGCGGACAAGCTAAGTTCCAGAAGCGTTTAAATATAGAAAGCAGGTAAATATCTCGTTCTTTTACTGGTTTGGAACCAAAATTTCAATAAGGGGGTCATAATAGAAGGAGAAGTTGTTGCAAAGCGAGAATTGTAATATCAGCAAATGTTTGGCTATTCATGCAGCTTGAGAATGAGTAAGCCAATATGATGTTGTCCCGATACTCTTTCGAGGTGTAAGATGCAACGCTCAAAAGCTATTCGTGGTTTCACTTTAATCGAACTTTTAGTTGTAATATGAAAAATTGGCTTAACAAAGGAGTATTTTTAATGAAGAAAAATCTAGCTTTCACTTTGATAGAGCTGCTTGTAGTCATCGCAATTATTGTTATTCTTGCGGCAATTTTATTCCCTGTTTTTGCGGCAGCTCGCGAAAAGGCGCGTCAAGTGACCTGTATCTCGAACGAAGGTCAGATTGGCAAGGCGATCATGGCGTATATAGGCGATTGGAATGACACCTATCCAAGAAGTAGGTTTTGCACTGGCACTAACTATACGAGTGGTCCAGATAACTACACCGCTAACAAAGCCTACAACTGGCGTCGGGCGATTTGGTCTTATATTAAGAACTATGATTCACGCTCATGCCCCTCTAATAAATGGGCAATGAAAAAGCAGATATATCCCGGTTATTGGTCGTCATTCCAGAACGAAGGTGGATGTGAGTCGAACAAATTTTATCCAAAAGATCAGTGGATCCCCAATAGCTATGCCTATAATGGCGATTTCTTCCATGAGCGCCTTGGGGTGAGGAAAATGGCTCAGATGACTGCAACGGCAAGCTTGATTTTGTTGCTGGAGTGTCGCATGTGGTGGACCGATATTCAGATTAGCCAGCCGCAAAGCAACGGGCCTAGCGCATTTGATTCGGGTTTGCCGGATGGTTTAGGTAACAAACCGCCGCCCATTCCGGGCCTTAACATTCACTCCTCTGGAGTATTGAATTATGCTTTTGCGGATGGTCATGTCAAAGCGATGAAACTAAGAGCGACCGCTTATCCGACCCAAATGTACACATCAGAAGTTAGCGACCAAGTTGCCTTCCAAGGTTACATCGAAACTTGGTTAAGTCTTTATCCGGAATATAGGTAAAAGCGTAGCTTTAGAGATAAAAGGCAGGGCATCTTTGATGTCCTGCCTTTTTGTTTAGGTATAGTGACTAATTAGAGGTGAACGAGGATGAGCGTGGAGAAGTTATCTCGGTTGCGATTTAAAAATGTTGGCGTCGTGTCGAGTGATATGAAATTCGAGTATCACGATAAGAATTGCTTCTATGTTGAAACCCATGACAGGTGGTCGACGAATTGGGGGGAAGAATATAGTTACCCATATCTATTTGAAGCTCGCAATGATGAGATAGTCGATCCTCCAAGCGGAATGCGTTCAGCAGTTCCATTGGGCGGATTGGGTTCCGGTACAGTTGAACTGCGCGCTGATGGAAGTTTGTGTGACTGGAATATATTCAATAATTCTCCTGCCGGCGGGGGAGGGAAGGTTCAACTTAAAGAAGCTCTATTTGGCCTTCGAACAAAGATAGCGGGCGAAAATCCAAATGCTTGGGCAATTCGAACTCACGCGCCTGAGGGACTTCCTTCAATTGAGCAGTTAGAGTATTCCGGAGCCTTTCCTGTAAGCAGATTGCGGTTGGTTGATTCAGCCTTGCCGATAGAGGCAGAGCTTTACGCCTATGGCGAATTCCGGATGACCGATACGGAAGAATGCACCACCCCCGCAGTCATATTTAGCTTCAAATTGAATAATCCTGGCGCAAGCGAAGTTGAAACCTCTCTCCTCTTTAACCTTCCAAACCACATAAAGGGCAAATGGTCATCCGGCCGTGGTCTTACTCTTACTTCAGAGGGCGCTGAGCCGACAAGCGGCACGATGGCCCTGAGGTCGGTTGGAGAGGATACATCTACCACCTGCGAAACAGGCTCAACGCTGCAAAGCCTCTGGTCAGTGTTTGTCGAAAAGGGTTCTTTTGGTAATAGAAAAGTAGAGAGTGAAGGGGAGCATGGCGCAATAGCGGTTGAATTAAAACTGGCGCAGGGTGAGAGCCGGATGGTGAGCTTTGTCATGAGCTGGCTTTTGCCTCACAGAACTCATGCAGGAGAAGTAGTCGGCAACTATTACTCTAGCCTTTATACAAGCGCTGATGATGTGAGTGAAGATGTAATCGGGCGTATCTCTGAGGATTTGGAAGGCATCCTTGAGTGGCAGACGGCTTGCTTTGATAATTCACTTCCTGAATGGCTTCAAGATTCGCTTATCAACAGCCCTGCTACAGTGTACAAGACTGGTTTTTGGATGAATGCTTCATTTTATACTGATGATATAGGCTGGCGGCAGTTCGAGTCGTTCTCATGCCCGAATGTGAGCCCTGTCCATATCGATTTTTACCGAAGCATTCCCTATATTCTTTTCTTCCCTGAGCTATATATAAGCCTGCTTAAAGGTTATGCTGCCTTCCAGTGTGAGGATGGCTATATTTGTGAAGATTTAGGCGATAACCATGACCTTAAAAGCTCAACTTCAAAACGCATGATGGGAGATGGCTGTACGGGCTTTCTTTTAGGACTTTACGCCCAATACAAATGGACGGGCGATAGTGAGCTGCTTGTAGAGTTGTGGCCTAATGCGAAGAGAGCTGCACAGTGGCAAATTGAGCGTTCAAAAGATTTCGGCCTGCCTCACAACCTTAATAACACCTACGATTGGTGGGAATTCGAAAACAAAGAGGTGGTGGCATATAATGCATTTATTCATCTGGCGGCAATGCTCGCGGCTGAGAAAATGGCGCTTCTTGAAGGTGATACCAAGTTCGCGAAGGTATGTAGAGACTGCTTCGATACCTCTAAGCAAGCCGTTTCTGAAAAGCTTTGGACAGGAAGCTGTTTCCGTGCCTGGTGGTTTAAGGATCAGCCTGCTTCCGAAGCGCTCCATGCCGATACCCTCTATGGCCAACTGTGGGCGTTCCTTTTGGATTTGGGACTAGTTTATGATGCGGATCAAATGATACGGCACCTTTCTGCAGAGCAGGAACGAAATGATAGCCACCATGGCTTGAAAGTCTTGCAGGGTGACGACCAGGATACAAGCTATCGCGATAATAAAATATGGGAGGCTGGTTCGCTCGATTGGTGCTCTCTTAATCTTTTCCTAGGCGTTGAGGCAGATAAATCGCTAGGAATGGCAGAGAAGCTTATCAATAAGTGGCGCGAGAAATTGAATGATCAGTGGGATTATAAAGACCTAAGCGCAGGGGAGGATGGTTATCCTTGGTGCAATTCCCACTATGGTCGTCAACTCATCATGTGGGCAATCCCCATGGCGCTCTCAGGACAACAGTTCTCTGCCTCGGAGAGATCGCTCAAGTTAAACCCAAGAAAGGGGAAATTGCCCTTCTTTACTCCTTTTGGCAGTGGAGTTGTAGAGACGCTTGAAGACGACAAATATAAATTCACAGTCCTTACCGGGTATCTGGATATTGACACACTTGAAATTGGCGAAAAGACTTTAGCCGTTACCTCGCTAATCGAGGTAGGGCAATCAGTTATCCTGTAAACCCTTTAATTATTGATGTTCTATATCCATAGCACGCTTTGAACGAGACCCGTGTCAGTTCAAATTCACTCTGAATCAAGCTTTTTAATAAATTTTCGAAAAGTTAATCAAAAAAGTGTCCGCTTTTGCCCTCCTAAAGCGTATATATATGCAGCAACGGTTGGTTGAAGTTTGTTTTAAATGGAGGAAGCGATGTTAGACAGTATGTGGTCGGCAGAGCTTGCATGTCTTAGGCATTTAGTTCCGTCACAAGTTGAAGAGAATTCGTTGAAAGATGCGCTATTATTTATCAAATCGACGGACAAAAAAGCTGCAAAGCGTATTGCTGAGCGTTGGTATGTTGAAACCTTATTGAGAGCTCTCTACTCGGTGAGGAAAGATTCATGAGATTAACGCAATAGGTGCGCTTTTGAATGTTTATTTGGAGGAAGGGATGGTGAATTAACACTGTCCCTTTAATTATTTGAGGCTAAAGACGAAAAAGGTGTTTAGCAAGTGCTGCCAGGCTTTAGTAGCGTGATAGTTGACAAAACGCCTGTAATATTACCTAGAGCGTGTGAGTTATCGAACATTACCTTACTTGCCGGATACGGCTTTTGGATTTGATGAGGCCACAAAGTATATTCAGGAATGCGCGCAGCATTACTCTCAGGCTTATGGTGTGCCGATTGAACACCCAGCGGTCCATCTTGCGGCCGTCAGCGCTTACCAGTACAAGAATGCCCTTAAGTACGACCCATTGCTGGTCGTTGATGTTGAATCGGTTTCGCATGATCGGGATTGGGTCGTGGGCTACCGCAATAATCTTCTCCACATGATGCTCCGCAAGATATTTGCTGAATTCGATATGGCCAACTATGATCTCTATCCAAAAGACTTTTGGGAGCGATATGACAGGGTGTTGGACTGGTATAACCAGGAAATCGCCAAACCGCTTCCGATCGAAGCCGTGCGGGTTCCTCGGCCATTCAGAAATAGCAAACAGGTTGAGACTTATCTTAAATATGTAAAACAGGCATGGGATCAACTTTTAGACAGTTTGAAATGCCTTGAAAAGATCGGCAATGATCCTCGCAAAGCAAAACGAGGAGAACAGCCCCCTGCTACAAAGCGCAGAAAGAAAGCAGATGCCCCTGAAGCCGTTCATTTCGACAGCATAAAGAGTGCTCCTTTTGCTTTTTGTATTGCTCCTGAGGGTTTAACATCGAAGTTTTGCTTTCGTTTTTCTGACGCTCGACCGGCTGGTGACCCGAGTAGGTGGCAGCCGGAAAAGCTTTCGCGTGAGGAGCAACGAGCGTTTTGTAAACAGGCGCCAAGGAGAAAGCGTCTGCAGAAGCATTGGGAAGAGAAGATGAAAGAGCAGGGGCTTCAGATAATCTATCCTCCGAGTATTGGAAACCGTGGTGATGGGCATGACCGGCGTGGATGGTGGACCGGTTGTGGATGGGAGCCAGGTGAGAAATGTTCGAATCTCTCTTCATGGGGTACTCGGCCGGATGTTAAAGAGTATGAGACCAAAAAACGGGACGTATTAGCGAGCCTTAGTGAGGAAGAACGTTGTGCTCTTGGCTTTGAGGGATTAGAACCATTTCAAGAAGATAAATTGCCGGTAAATGAGGTCCCTGATAGGGTTGAGACAGAAATAAAGGCGGAACCCGATCGACCGAATTGGAATCCGATGCCAAGAAAAGCCGGGATCAAAGCACGTTTTGGTAGGACATTCTCTTCTTGAACGAATTCGGAGGTTTAAGCGGCTTCGTTCGCAGTTCCCGTTTTTAAAGCAGCCGCAAGGGCATCGACTATTGTGCTGTCGAATAGGCTGTTGGCTCCATGATAGATTTCATTGAGGGCCTTCTTGGTGGACTTTGCTGCGCGATGGGTTCTGGGGTTGGTCATTGCCGCGTAGCTATCAGCAACTGCAACGATCTTACTAAGCAATGGGATGCTATCCCCTCGTAAGCCATCCGGATAACCACTGCCGTCATAACGTTCATGATGTGAACGGATACAATTTGCAACATAATCCATGCCTGGAACAGAACCGACAATTTGAGCGCCAAGTGTGGCATGTCGCCTTATTATTTCCATCTCCTCGTGCGTTAGAGGGGTTGATTTAAGCAGCAAATATTCCGGAACACCCACCATGCCGATATCATGGAGTAATGACACAATTCGAAGCGATCGCATTGACTCTTCGGATAGGCCGAGAATACGCGCCATGCTCATCGAAAGATCAGCGACCGTTTGAATGTGTTGGTGAAGGTACCCGTCTTTCTTGCCGATCGAGTCGACCATCTGTTCGAGCACAACAAAGCTTGCGCTTGAATATGCGCCCTCATCGGATAGTTGCAGCGGTTTCTGAGTAGATACGGCACGCTCTCGTTTTGCTTCATAAAGACGCGAATCCGCCACTGCTACTAAAGTGCTCACATCTTCCCCGTCAGATGGAAAAACGCTGACACCGAAGCTCAAGCGGAACTCGACTTCCTTTGATTTGTCCGGAGTGTGATAGGGTGAGGTATTCACCTTATCCATTAAGCGTTGGACAAGCCGGTCAGCTTCTTCTGCAGTCGTATTGACTAAGACTGCAATAAACTCATCTCCCCCATAACGTGCAACAATATCCGTATCGCGGCAAATAGATGTAAGGCAGTTGGCAGTCTGACGCAAAACCGCATCACCGACAGGGTGCCCATAGTTGTCATTTAGAAGTTTGAAACTGTTGATGTCCATCATAATGATGGCTAAAGGTTGCAGCGCGCGTCCTGCACGTTTCAGCTCGATATCGAGTTGATGGTGGACTGCACGGTGGTTATAGAGACCCGTCACCGAGTCGATCTCAGCCGATGAACGTACGACCTCGAATTGTCGCGCGTTTTCGATCGCTTCAGCAGTGGCTAATCCGGTAGACCTCAGGAAGTCAAGATCGGAACGGCTAAAAGTTTTATCTGCATTGTAAAGTGCTATTGCGCCCGCTATCTGGCCTGCAACGAGTATGTTTGCTAGAGCAACTTGTTGTCGAACTTCGCCTTGATTGAGGGCGACAAGTTCCGGGAATTGTTCTCCTTCACTGCTCTTATAAAGGTTGATGACAACAATCTCATCTTCTTTTAGTTCAGAGTGCAGAGTGCTGAGTATCCGGTTGATAAGAGCTAAACTAATACTCGGAGTGGAAGCGATATGACTGGGCTTTTGTTCGGATACACCGGACAGCCAGATAACCCCCCCGTTGCAGGTGGTAGTCTTTACCACTTGGAGCAAAACTTGGTTGAGTATTTCATTAACATCGAGGGAAGATGTGGCTGTTCGGACAAGTTTATGTAAAGCTTCGAGTTTAGCAAAGCGCTGCCTACCTCGGTTCTCTTTAATCATACGGTTGATCAGAAGCCACCCCTGTAAGCTAAGAACCAAGATGAATACTAATGAAAAAGTGGAAACAATGGAACCGCCGGCAAAAAATCCTGCAGTAGCCATCGCAGGTATGCCTGCTAAAATAATAATACTTAATATAATAGCGGATAGCTTAGTCATCCGTTTGCGCACCACCGAACTACATATTGTGCCTTGATATCCTGACCGCACAGGAACGACAACACAATAATTGTTCCATCATTTCAGGCATAAACCACACAAGTATTTAACTCATTTCAAAGTAGAGAGTGATGCTGTGAAGTAGGAAAAACAAAAAACCCCCTGACGGGGGCTTTTTGATAAAAAAGCTAATGAGCAGGACTAAGGCAACGAACGAATGAATCGAGAATTAAACGGCCATCAGCGGAACCTAAAAGCAGGTCGCTTGCGCGTTCAGGGTGAGGCATCATTCCTAACACATTGAAACGCTCATTGGCAACGCCTGCGATATCATCCATCGCTCCGTTCGGGTTCCATTCGGGTGATTGTTCACCTTCGGGAGAGGAGTAACGGAACATGATGCGATTAGATGCCTTTAGCTCAGCGAGCGTTGACTCATCACACACATAACGTCCTTCACCATGGGCAATCGGTATCTGCAATACTTGCCCTTTTTTGCATAGCGAAGTGAATGGTGTTTCGGCGTTTTCAACGCGGATATGGACTTGTTTGCAGACGAATTTCAAGCCTTCGTTGCGAACCAAAGCGCCCGGGAGCAAACCGGCCTCGCAGAGGATTTGAAATCCGTTGCAAATGCCGATTACCAGCCCACCACTCGCAGCGAACTCAGTGACAGCTTTCATTACCGGTGAAAAGCGCGCAATCGCTCCACATCGAAGATAATCGCCATAAGAAAATCCGCCGGGAAGAACTATCCCGTCAAATCCAGAAAGGTTGCTTTCCTGGTGCCAGATATATTCGGTATCGACGCCAAGGGTGTCTTTGAGCGCATGATAAGCGTCCAAGTCACAATTTGAGCCGGGGAAAATCACAACCCCAAAGCGACTCATGCTTCCACCTCGAAGCGATAGTTCTCAATCACCGGGTTCGCCAGCAGCTTGTCGCACATTTCTTTTACTTTTTGGCACGGGTCGTCATTGCCGGCTATCTCAACTTCAAGATACTTTCCGACTCGTACTTGTTCGACATCCTCATAGCCAAGAGAGTTGAGCGCGTGTTGAAGCGTTCTTCCTTGTGAGTCGAGCAAAGTTGGTTTGAGAGTAATAAATATTTTAACGCGGGGCATTCGTAACTCCTTCACCCAAATTTTAACGGGTTTTGGTCACTGATGTCAATTGGTTAGCGATAATCGGCGAAGCTTAAGTACCCCTTTGACAACAAGCGGCTTTGTCTGCTACTATTCAGGCTTGAGAATAATAGGCGTTTGGAGGTTTGTATGAGCCGGTTGAGAGAGATGCTTTCTGATGAATTGCTGAGAAAAGCTCTACGTGAGGGACTTGCACATGGTGGTGAGTTTGCTGAAGTTTATGCCCAGGATTCAGTGCAGACGAGCCTTTCTTTGAAAGAGGGCACGATTCGTTCTGCCGAATCACGCTCGACTTTAGGGGCTGGTGTGAGGGTCATTGTCGGCGAGCAGACTGGTTATGCCTATACGGATATTCTGACAGAAGAAAGCCTATTGGAAGCCGCTCGAACCGCAGGGCGCATTGCAGTAAATGGCAACTCCTCCGAACCTGCCGTATTGAAGATTATTTCTCATCCAACTCGCTATCAACCAATCAATAGCGCCCTTGGAGAGACCTCGCTCAAGGCTAAACTCTTAATGCGCGCCGATGCCACCGCACGTAAGGCTGATCCGCGTGTTATTGAAGTGCAGGGAAGCTATACCGATGATTTCAAGAATATATTAATCGCCAATTCAGAAGGTCTGTTGGTCGAAGATGAGCAACCGATGGTTAGAATGACGGTTGCGGCTGTTGCGCGTGAAGGCGAAAAGGTACATGACGGCACATACGGGGCAGGGGGGCGCACCGGTTTGACCCTCTTCGAACGAGAAACTCCTGAAATGTTGGCGGAAGAAGCTGCGCGACAGGCAATAGTCCAGCTTACAGCCAAGGATGCTCCTGCAGGTCTAATGCCTGTTGTGATAGCTAACGGTTGGGGCGGAGTGCTTCTTCATGAAGCAATCGGTCACGGCCTTGAAGCGGATTTCAACCGTAAAGGTTCATCCCTTTATAGTGGTCGTATTGGTGAGATGGTAGCCAATAAGCTTTGCACCGTCTTAGATGATGCAACGATAGAAGGCCAGCGAGGGTCACTCAATATCGATGATGAAGGAACGCTCGGCCAAAAGACCGTGCTTATCGACCAGGGCCGCTTGGTTGCCTATATGAATGATAGGTTAAACGGCAAACTCATGGAGATGCCTTTGACAGGTAACGGACGGAGGCAGAGTTATCAGTCTGTGCCTGTACCGCGAATGACCAGCACCTATTTAGCGGCGGGAGATAGCGATCCGGAAGAGATTATGCGCTCTGTAAAGAAAGGGCTTTATGCGAAGTTCCTTGGCGGTGGGCAAGTCGATATAACAAACGGCAATTTTGTTTTCGCTGTCACCGAAGGTTATATGATTGAAGACGGCAAAATCGGAACGCCTGTCCGAGGCGCTACTCTCATCGGCAATGGGCCTGATATTTTGACGAAAGTGAGCATGGTTGGAACAGATATGGCCCTTGATCGAGGTTTGGGCTCATGCGGTAAAGAAGGGCAATGGGCTCCGTGTAACGTTGGAATGCCGACTGTGCTTGTTTCTGAAATCACCGTAGGCGGTACTGCTATTGGATAATCTAGGATTTGAATTGCCTCAAGAGGGGCCACCGCAGCCAGAGGAGCCAACGCTTCCAACACTACCTCCTGCATCGCAGTCAAGCTCTTCTAAGGCGGTAATTATCTGGTCAATTACCGCGCTTCTGTTCCTGATAGTCGTGGGACGGAATGCCTTTGAGACTTATAACGACATTAGACGAGGGGAAACAGGGGATACCAATACCGTTGTTAAGTCAATTGAATATGAAACAAAAACGTCTTATGGCGTAATTCTTAATGCAAAAAGCCTAAGTGATAAGCAAAAGTTGCAGCGAAATATAATTCTGAAGGTGCGCTCTCAGGCCAAAGGATTGGCGAAGTATACAGTTTTGCGGCGACTTGCAGTTCTTGAAAATGAATTTAAAGACCCTGATTTAGCGAAAACTCTTGCTGAGATACAAGTGCATCAGCAATACCTCGATACTGCAGTCAAGGCTCCGCAAAAACCTCCGAAAGCGTCATCTCGTGGGTCAAGTTTGAGCCAAGAGCCTACTCTAAAAGACTTGCAAGAGGAACAGGAATTCAATCGCCTTATACTGACCCTTTACACCTCAAAGAACCTGCAATCTCAACAAGCATC
>JBAXQP010000020.1 GCA_037131655.1 bacterium
TATAAGGAGTGGGAGGGGCCTTGCCGATAATCAGTATGGGTGTAAGACTTTATTGAAAGGGGTTTGAAATGGCAAAGGCTTTGTTGGGTTCGCCGCTACAAGATATTCGGGGAGGGCTGGGGAACCTTGTTATCACCATGCGCAAGGGGAAGGCGATTATTGGTCAGAAGCCGACTTATCGCAAATCGCTCAGTCCACGCCAAAGGGAGATGGCAACCTATTTCGGACAGGCGAGGGTTATATGGAACAACTTGAGCCAGGAAGAAGGACGCGAGTGGGGCGATGCGGCAGTACGGTTAGGCCTGATAGGGTACACCTACTTCATGAGTTTGACCACAAAGTTTCTGCAGGTCACCCCGGATGGGACGCCGCCGTCCTTGCCGCCGGGGAGCCGCTATATGGGGGATGATATTTTTTATAGCACGGCTGCAGCACCCGGTGGGATAGAGTACACCGCCACTGGCCCGAACATCCCACCGACTTGCACCGAGCTATTGATTGAGAAGCTGGCCTCCAAACACCGCAAACCGGCTCAGCGTTGGCAGTCGGTGGGATTTGTTAGCTTCACCGCCGAAGACCCCGCCATCACCGTTGCGCTAGACCCCGGCTACTACGCCACCGCGACCCGCTTCGTCAACACCGCCACCGGCCAAATGACTGACTGGCAGTGGGGAGAGACGGTGGTAGTTGGGGAGGGGCTGGATGCTTGATTCTTGGAGGGGAGATGGGCTATATTTCGGACACAGGCGATGGGGCGCCGCCTGGCCGTATGGTGAACCGCTTATCGAAAGCTAATGGCTCCTATGCGAAGGCATAGGGGTTTTTTGTTTGAGGGAGATTGAAATGGATAAGATCCTACTGCTCGGGTGCGGGGGCTTCTTGGGCGCTAATGCCCGGTATTGGCTCGACCGATGGATTATGAATAAGCTCGGCGTGAGCTTCCCGTGGGGCACGTTGATTATCAATGTTAGCGGTTCGTTCCTGCTGGGGCTTCTGGTGATACTGCTTTATGATCATGGGGTAGATACCCGCTGGAGGTTATTCGCGGCAATCGGGTTTCTGGGCGCGTACACGACCTTTTCCACCTTTACTTTTGAGACGATGACATTGATAACGGATGGGAGTTTCGCGCGTGCCGGTCTGAACGTAATAGTAAGTGTAACCGTGGGCATGATAGCCGTCTGGCTTGGTGCGCTCGTAGCAAAGCTCATATGAAAGCGTGTAAAAGCAAATGAAAATCACAGGACCAGGGAAGCTATTGACTATCTATATCGGGGAGACCGACCAGTTGCACGGGAAACCCCTATACCAAGCCATTGTTGAGATGGTTAAAATGGAAGGGCTAGCCGGAGCGACCGTTAAACGGGGGCTGGAGGGTTTCGGCGCACACAGCCGAATTCACACCGCACATATCCTGTCGCTTTCGGAGGATCTCCCCGTAACAATCGAGATAGCCGATATAGCAGAACGCATCGAACAGATTATTCCCCGGCTAGATGAAATGGTAACCGAGGGGCTAATCACCGTCCAGGATGTCGAGATTATCAAATACGTCCCCGGCCCCCCAAAAAAAGCATAGGCGTTATTCATTTCATGTCTGAACGGCTTCCTGTTTAGGCTTCAAACCAAAGTCCTACCGCCCTTCGATATGGCCCAGAGGCCTACTCAGGGATGCGGGATAGAGAATGAGTTCCCCATAACGAATGGAAACTCAGTTTGTGTAAGGGCACAGCAAGATAAACCCCTTGCTGTGCCCTTATGATTAGTTAATGATCGTTATATCTAGCTCTCGATACCCTATTCGGTTGCAAGTTCTAGTTTGAGCTTATCGGCGAACTCTTCGATAGGTATCGGGCCAAGATCACCTTCGATGCGCTTGCGCACACTGACGGTGTTGTTGGTAATGTCCTTGTCGCCCAGGATGAGCATGTAGGGGATTTTGTCGTTTTGTGCTTCTCTGATTTTCTTGCCAAGGGTCTCGCGTCGGTCATCCACCGATACACGGTATCCCAGCTTATCAAGCTTCGCAGCAACCTCTTTGGCATAATCCACGTGCCGATCGGCGATGGGAGAGACACGAACCTGCTCAGGAGCCAACCACAATGGGAAAGCGCCCGCAAAATGCTCGATCAGCAGGCCAATCATGCGCTCCAACGAACCGAACGGCGCGCGGTGAATCATAACCGGCCGGTGCGGTTTACCGTCTTCGGCGATATATTCTAATTGGAAACGCTCAGGCAGGTTGTAATCCACTTGAACGGTTCCCATTTGCCATTCGCGCCCTAGTGCATCGCGCACCATGAGGTCGAGCTTCGGCCCGTAGAATGCGGCATCGCCTACGGATATCTCATATTCCATATTGAGTTCCTGGCAAGACTGCTCAATAGCAGCTTGAGCTTGAACCCAATTCTCATCACTGCCAACGTATTTATTATCCAGGGGATCGCGGATACCCACTCGGACGCGGAAGTCCTTTAAGTTAAGCTTATCGAGCACCGCCATCATCAGGTCGACCACACCTTTGAACTCTTCCAATAGCTGGTCGGGACGTACAAACAGGTGCGCATCGTCCTGAGTGAACCCACGTACGCGCAGCAATCCAGCGAGTTCACCGCTCTGTTCATAGCGATAAACGGTGCCGAATTCGGCTAATCTCACAGGCAGATCACGGTAGGATCGAAGCTGCGAAGCATAGATTTCAATATGATGCGGGCAGTTCATGGGCTTGAGAATAAAGGTCTCATCTGACTCTTTATCTTCCATGAACGGGAACATCTTGCCGGTGAAAGTCTGCAAATGGCCCGATTTCATGAAGAGTGATTTGCTGGCGATATGGGGAGTGACAACAGGCAGATACCCGCGCTGTCGCTGTTCTTCGCGCAGATAACGCTCCAGAATATCCCTCAAAACAGCGCCTTTAGGCAGCCAGAGCGGCAGCCCCTGACCGGCAATCGCACTGAACATGAATAGGCCTAATTCGCGTCCCAACTTGCGATGGTCACGCGCTTTGGCTTCTTCCAGCAAATGCAAATAGTTGTCAAGCTCTTCTTGGGTCGGCCAGACGGTGCCGTAGATGCGGGTGAGCATCTTATTCTTTTCACTACCACGCCAATAAGCCCCCGCCACATTCAGCAATTTAAAATGCTTAATATCGCCTGTTGTAGCCACATGAGGCCCTCGGCAAAGGTCAACAAAGCTATCCTGCCGATAAAAACTAATGATCTCATCGCCAGCAATATCTTCCAAGAGCGGAACCTTGTAAGTATCCTGTTTGATATTGTGGATGAGCTTCTCTGCTTCCGGTCGCGGAAGATCCTCGCGCTCAATCGGAAGTTTCTTCTTTGCAATCTCTTGCATACGCTTTTCGATCTTAGGAAGATCATCGGCGCTGATCGCTTCAAGGAATTCGAAATCGTAGTAAAACCCATTCTCGATAGGGGGTCCGATTGCTAGTTGAGTGCCGGGGTAAAGCTCAAGGACCGCCTGAGCCATGAGGTGTGAAGTGCTGTGACGCAGAGCGTCCAATTCTTCATCGTGATGACCAAGTCTCATAGTTAATTCGCCTCCTCCCATACCAAGGGAATGCTGTATATTAAGCTTATTATACCTTATCGGTTGGGAGTGGCTAAAGGCTAAAGGCTAAGAGGATGCGTAATGGGAAAGTGAAAGCTAATCCCCTCCCACGCCTAGACATAAGTCTCTTTCCTACAACATAACGCCAATTACCAGCAAACCCTTCTTGCGAAGGTATCATTAGGGACAGTTATTTTGGAGGAGAGACTGATGGAAGGTAGACGCGGATTATTATTGATTGCGGATGGGATGGGAGATCGGCCGTGTAAGGTGTTGAAAGGAAAGACACCCCTTGAAGCGGCTCGCCGCCCTAATATGGATGCATTAGCGGGCGATGGAGAGTGTGGATTGATGGATGTCATCGCGCCGGGGATACGGTGCGGGAGTGATACAGGTCATCTGGCGATGCTTGGCTACGATCCGCGCAAAGTCTATACAGGGCGTGGACCTTTCGAGGCGCTTGGAATTGGCATGGAAGTCAAAGGCGGCGATATTGCTTTCCGATGTAACTTCTCGACTGCAACTCCTGATATGGTGGTCACCGATCGCCGAGCAGGACGGATTAAAGAAGGCACCAAGCAGCTAACTGAAGCGGTGGACGGGGCTGAGATTGACGGCATTTTGTGCTTATTTAAGGAATCGGTAGCTCACAGAGGCGCTTTGGTATTACGCGGACCTGGTTTAAGCCCAATGGTTTCCGATGCCGATCCGCATGCCGAAGGCGAAAAAGTCCATGAAGCCAAACCGCTTGACAATACCCCCGAAGCCAAAAAAACTGCTGAAGTTATCAATAAGTGGGTCAAACTCACCTATGAGCGGCTAAAAGATGCGCCTCTTAACAAACAGCGTGAGGCCGAGGGACTTCCACCTGCTAACATAATTCTCCCCCGCGGAGCAGGCGCGGCTCCTCATATTGGTAATTTCAATAAGCAGAACAATGTAAATGCTGCCTGCGTGGTCGAGACCGGACTTGTTCGAGGAATTGCGCGATTTGTGGGAATGACTATCCTCGATGCCCCCGGCGCAACCGGCGGACCTGATTCCGATTTAAATTCAATTGCCGATACCATTGTCGAAGCGTTTAAAGACCACAACTTCGTGCTATGCAACGTCAAAGCGCCCGATCAGTGTGGGCATGATAACGATCCTGAGCTTAAATGCCAGGTCATCGAGAAGTTTGACAGCATGGTGGGCTATTTGATGAAGCGGTTGCCCGAAGATACAATCGTTGCAATTACCGCCGACCACAGCACCCCTTGTGAAGTGAAAGATCATTCAGGCGACCCTGTGCCGTTGCTGGTGTGCGGGCCTGGAGTTCGACGGGATGATGTTGCTGAATTTCATGAACTTACTGTCTATAAAGGCGCGCTACAGCGGGTGCGCGGGACGGATTTAGTGAACATAATCACTCAGTTAATGCTGGTGCAGGAGAAATTTGGGGCATGAGACAGGTTGCAGTTTTAGGGGCAGGAAGTTGGGGCACCTCCCTGTCCATCACTTTTGGCAAAAATAATGTCGAGGTTCGATTATGGGATCACGATGCGGTCACCATCGAAAACATCAAAAAAGACCGTGAGAACAAGCGCTATCTTCCTGGCTTTGCGTTTCCTGATTCGGTTCACCCCATGTTCTCACTTGAAGAGGCGATTTATGGGGTCGAGGCCATTGTGGTGGCGGTTCCCTCGCAAGTGATGCGTCTGCTCCTCTGCAAGGTAGCTGAATCAAAGCAGATAAAAGATTGGCTATCGGGCGCAGATAAAGGCCCCATTCCCGTATGGGCGATGGTGGGGAAGGGTTTGGAATCCGATACTGGGATGCGTATGAGCGAGATTGCCCATGAGGTATTGGGCAAAGTGGTCGATAGCGGCTTAGTGGTTGTTAGCGGCCCGAATCTGGCAGTCGAAGTTGCTCGCGGCGTCCCGACCGCAACCGTTGCTGCATCGGACAACAAAGAGGCTGCAACTACTATTCAATCGCTATTGATGTGCCCGACGCTCCGTGTCTATGTAAATTCAGATGTAACCGGGGTCGAACTGGGTGGAGCGCTTAAGAACGTACTAGCGATTGCCGCCGGTATCTCCGATGCGCTCGGCTATGGGGACAACACCAAAGGTGCGATTTTGGCGCGAGGACTAGCCGAAATGACCCGCATCGGCACGGTGGTCGGGGCGAAAAAAGATACCTTCCTTGGCCTGACCGGCGTCGGTGACCTATTTGCCACGGCTGCCAGCAAACTTAGCCGCAACTATCGGGTTGGATTTGGCTTGGGGCAGGGTAAAAATCTGAATGCGATTTTAGAAGAACTCGGGCAAGTTGCCGAGGGCGTTCCCACAGCAAAGGCAGCGTTGGTATTGGCTAAAAAGTACAATATCGAGATGCCACTCATCTCAACCATTAGCGCGATTATTGACGGCGAGTTAACGCCATTCGACGGCGTCGGCGCCCTAATGATGCGAGCGCCGAAAGAAGAGATGTGATAATCATCGTTTTACGCTTCAAACTCAGCGTACTGAGTTAAAGGGGCAAAACGTCACACTTTGGGATTGAACGGATCAGGATGATCACTAAGGCGAAGCATTTTGAATTGGCTATGGCAAGCGGATTTATGGAATGGAAAACACTCAAAATGCTTTGCCTTAATTTTGAATAGTAATAAAGGCAATAGAAATGAACTTTTGTAAATCTTTTCTTTTAATTTTCGCTTTCACCTTTTCCTTAGGATATGTGTTCGCTCAACTCGATGCGCCCACCCCAAAGCCACTTATTGCTCCCCGCAGACCTGCCATCAGCCCTGATGGGCAATCCCTTGCGTTTGTTTATTCCGGCGATATTTGGGTTGTGCCGATTTCAGGCGGTCATGCGATTCGACTGACGGATAATATCGAGCAGGACACATTGCCCGTTTTTTCACCCGATGGACAGTGGATTGCCTTTACTTCTTATCGAACGGGGAATGCGGATATTTTCGTTATTCCCGTATCTGGAGGGACACCTCGACAAATCTCCCGCGCCGCTTTGTCGGAATCGGCTTCCGATTGGTCGCCGGATGGTCGCTGGCTCATATTTTCAGGTCAAAGAGACCTTCCTGAGCCTACTTTGTTTCAAATCGACCCAAAAACTCTCCAATTCACCAAAATCTGCGGTGATTATAAAGCTCTCAATTATGCGGCTTACTCACCTGATGGAAAGATGGTTGTTTATTGTCGAAGCGGTTTCCCTTGGAACCGGCCGCGTTATCGTGGTTCAGCATCAAGTGTGCTTTGGACAATTGATTTGACCACTCACAAACAGCATCAATTGACCAATACCGATCGCCAATATTTGTGGCCAAAGTTCATGCCCAACGGCAAATCAATCGTCTGCGTTGCCACCGGTGAGCCGACACCGAACGGTTCACGAGTGGAGAGCAAGATTGAAAAATGGGTTGATAACGTCCAACGCACGCCGAACCTGTGGGAATTCGACCTGAATGGCAAAGGTAAGCGCCTTACTAATTTTGTGGGCGATTATGTGAAATGGCCTTCAGTGGCGAGGGCGACGGGGGATGTTGTTTTTGAATATGGCGATGGCATCTGGCTTCTTAAAAAAGGCGCAAAGGAACCAATCAAGCTCACGATTTTTGCCGCTACGGATGATAAATCAAACTCGTTGCGCCGAGAAACACTTACTAATGGCGTTACTGAAGCGCATGTTTCACCAGACGGCAAAACGATGGCCTTTTGCGCGCATGGTGAACTGTGGAGTGTCCCGATTGAAAAACCAAAAAGGCGCAATCCGGATGATGCCAGACGCTTGACCAATTACGTCGGCCTCGACCAGGACTTCTGTTGGTCGAAAGACGGGAAGAAGATTTACTTCGTCTCCGACCGAGAAGGTTCTTTGAGCATATTTGAACTTGATGTTGAGACATTGGCGGTCAAACCTTTATTCAAGCGCGAGGGCGACATCTTCGACGTCAGACTCACTCCCGATAACAAACAGTTAGCTTTTTGGGTGGCCGATGAGGGACTTTATCTACTGCCTCTTGAAGGTGGAGCGGCAGTAAAGCTTATTGACATACCCGGAACTGGCAGTTGGGGTGGAGGCGGGGTTTCTTTCTCGTTCTCCCCGGATATGCGATGGGTTTCGTATGTGGCGATGCTCCAGCGGGGGCCGACTGATATCTGGATTAAACCGATTAAGGGCGGCGAGGCGATTAATATTTCGAAGCTGAATGCATTTCATGGTCAGGTTCAGTGGTCGCCGGACGGCAAGTATATCTTCTTCCAAAGCAGCCGAAGCGGTCAAGGCATTTATGTCTTGCCTTTCCAAAGAGAAGAAGCCGATGAAGGCGAGTTCGAAATGAAGTTTGAAGCGCCAAAAGATAAGAATGCAGTCAAGTATGATATTGACTTTGAAGATACGGATGTTCGTATCCGCAAACTTCCCACACCGAACGTAAGCGGCAACTTGACCATAGGACAGGACGGCACACTCTATTATATTTCAGGCAAAGACGTATGGTCAGCTTCTTATGATGGCAAAGATACCAAGCGCCTGACTAACGGTCAGGGAGTAGATAGCTTCCAATTGATGGATGACGGCAAGCAGATGCTGCTCATGAAGGGCGATGATATGGCGATGCTGAACATGAGCGCCAACAACTCGGTGAGCTCCGTAACGTTTTCGGCTAGCTTTGAACGTGATGTACGGCTCGAACGCAAGGCTGCGTTCATACAATTTTGGCGCGGCTATAATCGAACCTTTTACGACAGGAACTTCCATGGCCGCGATTGGGATGCCTTGAGGCGTAAATATGAGCCATTGCTCGATACTGTTGGTACAAAACGTGAATTCGCTGACTTGCTTAATATGATGGTCGGCGAATTGGAGGCCTCTCACAGCGAAGTCTATGCCGGCAATGATGGACCAGTTTCATACTACGGAACACCCTATCTTGGGTTTACTTATGATTACAATTATGCCGGACCGGGCATTCGAATTAAAGATGTGCCCCAGCGCGCGCCGGGTTCCTATCCGAAGAACAAGTTAAATTCAGGCGAGTATGTTATGCAGGTCAACGGCAAAGACGTTCGCCTGGATGAAAATTTGTACTCGGTCATCAATAACATGAGCGGCAAAGACTTAACTTTTTTGGTCAACAGCAAGCCCGATAAAAACGGGGCGCGCACGGTCACTTATAAAGCTCTTGGTGGGAATTGGAATGGGTATCTCTATATAAACAATCTTCAGAAAATGCGGCAGAAGGTCGATAAACGCAGCGGCGGCAAGCTTGCCTATATCTACATCGGTGCGATGATGGAAGGCAATATGTCCACGTTCGAACTAGAGTTTGCCGAATACACTTTAGGCAAGGAAGGCGCGATTATCGATATTCGTGGCAACGGCGGCGGCAATATCGGCGATGCCCTCACCGCTTGGCTTTCGAGGAAACCATATGCTTATTTCGGAGCACGCGGCTCCTATCAGGATTGGCCCTATCGGTCATGGGATAAACCAACAGTACTTCTTATTGACGAGCGCGGGATGTCCGATTCTGAACTGTTTACCTATAATTATCGAGCTACAGGGATTGGCACTATCGTAGGAGTTCCTTGCCCAGGATATGCCATTATGACGGTCGAAAACACGCTTCTCGACGGAACCTTCTCAAGAATGCCTGGCGGCGGTTACTATCGCCGAGACGGTGTCAGCCTTGAAAACGACGGCGATAAGCCCGACATCTACGTCGAACGCTCCGCCGAAGACTGGGAAAACCAACGCGACCCCCAATTGGATACAGCGTTGGATGTGTTGATGAAGAAGATTAAGTAGAGGCGGTAGAGGAAAGAAGCAAGAAGCAAGAGGCAAGATTTCGGATATGATGCAATGACACGAAAAGAGAAATGGCGCGGCGTCAGTGTTACGGGACTTGGGCAAAGCTAATTGCTGCATAACTAGGAAGGTAAGACGAATTCATGAAACTTGAGAAGATCGTTCTTTTAATAATTGCGCTTCTTTGTGGGAGCGCTTTTGCTCAATTGGAGAAACCGGTTCAGCAGGCCATTTTGGGAGTGCGGAGGCCGGCGATTAGCGCGGATGGGGCGAAAGTGGCTTTTGTTTATCACGGGGATATCTGGATAGCTTCAACTAGCGGAGGTCGTGCGGTTCGGCTTACTGACAATATCGAACAAGATACGCTGCCGATCTTTTCTCCTGATGGCAAATGGATTGTTTTCACCTCGATGCGAACTGGCAACTATGATATATTTGTCGTCCCTTCAATTGGCGGAACGCCTCGGCAAATTACTTTTAGCAGCAATTATGAAATGGCTTATGACTGGTCGCCTGATGGGCGATTTATTCTTTTTAATGGTATGCGCGAAGAACCGGGGTGGGCTCTTTTTGAGACGGATGTAAAATCGCTTCAATTCCATAAGCGCGGGACTGATTACAAAGGGATCGGATATCCTTCTTACTCGCCTGATGGAAAGCAAGCTGTTTATTGCCGCAAAGGCTTTCCCTGGTATCGTCCGCGATATCGTGGCTCGGGCGCTACTGAAATGTGGACGATGGATTTAGCAACGGGTAAAAGACATCAGATCACCGGCGCCAACTGCCAATACCTGTGGCCTAAGTTCATGCCGAATGGCGAAACGATTCTCTGCGTTGCCACCGGCCAAGCCACCCCTAGTTCAAGAAGCATGACGGCGGCTCCGGTTAAGTTTACTGATAATCCGGATCGAACACCAAACTTATGGCTATTTAACCAACGTGGAAAGGGCAAGCGGCTCACTAGCTTTGTTGGAGAAGCAGTAAGGTTTCCGTCGGTTGCCCGTAAGACTGGCGATGTTGTATTCGAATACGGAGACGGAATCTGGTTACTTAAAAAGGGCGAAGATAAGCCGAAAAAAATTACTCTCTACGCTTCGTTAGATGATAAGATTAACGAGATTCGCCGTGAAACCTATACGGGCGGCGCTAATGAAGCTGAAATTTCCCCCGATGGCACAACCGTTGCATTCTGCGCGCATGATGATATTTGGACGGTACCCGTCGAAAAGCCAAAGAAAAGCCATAACCCTGATGATGCTACACGCCTTACCGATTACGTCGGCTATGACGGCGATATTTGTTGGTCGAAAGACGGCAAAAAGCTTTACTTTGTCTCCGATCGCGAAGGCCCGCTCAGCCTTTTTGAAATGGATGTGGCTTCCAAGCAAATTAAGCGTTTGGTGAAGCGTGAGGTGGATGTCTTCCAACTGCGCCTATCACCTGACGGTAAGCAGCTTGTTTTTTGGATTATGGATCACGGTCTTTATATGATGCCGGTTGAGGGTGGGGAGCCGACGATGCTTGTTGATTACCCCGGCGTTGGCGGTTGGGCGATAAATAGTTTCGAGTATTCATTTTCACCCGATATGCAGTGGCTAGCCTATAGCATGAGCAAGGATGGCTCGCCAACCGATCTGAGGATCAAACCCGTCAAAGGCGGCGAGGCCATTAATGTCACCAAGCTGAACGCCGCTAACAGTCAAATTGCATGGTCACCGGATGGGAAATATCTTTTCTTCATCAGCGATCGTAACGGATCCGGCGCCTATGTTCTGCCTCTTCAAAAAGAAGATGCTTTGGCTGAGGATGTCGAAATGAAGTTCGAAGCGCCTAAGGATGTGAAGTTCAATATTGATTTCAACAACACCGAGCGCCGAATTCGCAAACTGACGTGGATAAGCTCCGAAGGCGATATAACAATTGGGTCGGACGGCACTTTCTACTTTCTTAACGGGGGCAACGTCTGCTCGGCTACCTATGATTGGAAGACTGTCACCCCATTAATGGGCGGGGGTGGCGTTCAAAGCATGAGCCTGATGCAGGACGGCAAGCGGATTTTCATGCTTCGATGGGGTTCGCCGCAGATACTTACGCTCGGGCCGAATTCCATTTCTCCCGTCACTTTTTCAGCCAATTGGGAAGTCGATAGGCGAACCGAGCGTCATGCGGCTTTTAGCCAATTCTGGCGCACGTTCAACCGTTCTTTCTACGATCCCAACTTCCATGGCCGTGATTGGGCAGAACTACGAAAGCATTATGAACCGCTCATTGATACGGTCGGCACCAATCGTGAGTTTTGCGATCTCTTAAGCATGATGGTAGGCGAACTGGATGCTTCACACACTGAATTCACCCCAACCGGCAACTCGCCATCTTCACCCGCCACACCGATGTTGGGATTCTTCTTCGATTATAGCTATGCTGGCCCGGGCATTCGCATTCGAGAAGTGCCTGATGGAGCGCCGGGTTCTTTCGCCAAAACCAAGCTCAATGCGGGCGAATATGTGATGGCTATCAATGACAAGGATGTTCGCCTCGATGAATATCTTTTCAAAACACTTAATAATTATTGGGGCAAGGACCTCGAGCTTTTGGTCAATAAGACCCCTGAGAAGAAAGGCGCTCGAACGGTTATCTATCGCGCGCTTGGCACAGGCGCTAATGACTTTGATTATAATGAGCGCGAACCTAAGCTGCGTGAAATGGTCGATAAGAAGAGTGCGGGACGTATTGGCTACGCGGCAGTTCCTATGATGATGCCCGAAAATCTGGAAGAGTTCCAGCATGAGTTTTACGAATATTCTTATGGCAAAGATGCTGTCATAATAGACTTTCGCTGGGATGGCGGCGGGATGGTGGGGGATACGTTGACCAACTGGTTAACGACTAAGCCACTCTCGTTCACATCTGTTCGCCGAAGCAAGCCCAGTAACGTTCCGGGTAACTCATTCGACAAACCGATGGTGGTGCTCATCAATGAATGGACGATGTCAAACGCCGAGATAGTGGCTTACAACCTGAAACAGTCAGGCGCCACTCTTGTCGGAATGCCAACTCCAGGTTATGTTATTTGGACAGGCAATTCCCGCTTGGTTGACGGAACAGGAATCCGTATTCCCGGCATCGGAGCCTATCGTCGCGATGGGTCAAATATGGAAGACAACGGCCAAAAGCCCGACATCATGGTTGATATCCCTTCAACCGATTGGGAAGCCAACCGCGACCCTCAACTGGATGTCGCGATCGATGTATTGATGAAGAAAATTAAGAAGTAGAAGATATAAACCCATAAAGATGCCTGCAAGGTAGGCATCTTTATGGGTGGGAAACTGAATTCAATCGGAAGGTTAAAACGGCAAGTTGTATGAAATTGAATAAGTGGTTGTGTGTGTGGGTACTGACTGCGATAGTTGTTGCTTCAACAGTTGGACAGGTTCAGCCAAAGACTATTATTGGCCCACGGATGCCGACTTTGAGTCCGGATGGGAAGACTGTGGCTTTTTTATATCAGGGTGATATTTGGAGAGCGCCTTCCGCCGGTGGTCGCGCGGTTCGGTTGACTAATGACCCTGCCCTTGACTGTAACCCTGTCTTTTCGCCCGATGGCGCTTGGATTGCGTTTTGTTCATGGCGGGGAATTCGTCCTAATATCTTCATCATTCCTTCCGCGGGTGGAGATGTTCGCCAACTCACTTATGGGGGAGCCGTTCCTTCCGATTGGTCACCAGATGGGAAATCGATTCTCTTTACTGCCACACGAGATGTGCCGGATTCGACCATCTTTGAAGTCAATGTAAAGACCTCGCAGTTGCGAAAGATTATTTCTGACTTCAAAGGCATCAACTTTCCCAGTTATTCATTTGATGGGAGCAAGGTGGCCTTTTCACGGCATGGCTTCCAGTGGTATCGGTTCCGATATGCCGGTCCGTCGGCTGCGCAAGTGTGGACTGTTGATCTTAAGACTAACAAGCGCCATGAGGTTACTCGCGGCGGTGTGCAGCACCTCTATACAAGGTATATGCCCGATAACAAATCAGTCCTTTGCGTCACTGCTGGTGAGCGCACCCCAACTCTTAATAACTTAAATGAAAAGCCCAAAAAACTCGTTGATTCAGCAAAAAGAACCCCTAATCTTTGGGCCTTTGATGCTAAAGGCAAAGGGACGCAGTTAACCCACTTTGTAGGAGGCACTGCCAAATCCCCTTGTATTGCCCGAAAGACCGGCGATATTGCCTTTGAGTATGATGGAAGTCTTTGGGTAATGAAAAATGGCATATCCAAACCGGTCAGACTCAATATTATTGCTTCTGCGGAAACAACCCCCGAAATCAAGACTGAAACCATCAAAAACGATGTCTCTGAAGCCCATGTTTCGCCGGATGGTAAGACCGTCGTGTTCCAATCACATTTATACTTATGGAGCTTGCCAACTTCCGGGGCTGGTGAGGCGAGGAAACTGACGGATTATGTTGGTTGGAATGGTGATTTTTGTTGGTCGAAAGATAGCCGAAAAATCTATTTTACCTCCGATCGCGAAGGGGCATTGGCGCTTTACGAAATGGAATTGCAATCCCTGGCGGTCAAAAAGCTGCTTAAGCGCAAGGGTGATATCTTCCGTGTAAGCTTGACCCCTGATAGCAAGCGTTTAGCTTTCTGGGTGGCGGATGAAGGGTTCTTTACACTGCCAATCGAAGGGGGCAAGCCAACGAGATTAATTGACTACCCTACTGCCGGCACCTCTTTTGGCAGAGATAGCGAGACTGCTGTCTTTTCGCCTAATATGCAGTGGCTGGCTTTTATCGGTTATGGTGTCTTCGATGATATAGATATTCGGATTATGCCGGCAAATGGTGGGGCTTCAGTCAATGTGACAAAGCTCAACGTGAAGCACTCCAGCCCTATTTGGTCACCTGACGGGAAGTATCTATTCTTCTTAAGGGATTATGATGAGCGGGGCATGTTCGTATTGCCTTTAACCAAAGAAGACTTCGCGCCAAGTCATGCAGATTTGAAATTCGAGCCTCTTGACTCCAACGCCAAGTTCAAGATTGATTTTAATGAGCCGGATATTCGAATTCGCAAACATTTTGAAAAACCAGTCGTAGGGGCGGCTCTTGGGCCGGATGGAATGTTCTATTATATCGCCGATAAAGAACTTTGGTCAGTACCCTATAACGGCAAGCAGCCAAAGAAACTGACCTCGGTTAAAGGGGTCGATGGCTTTGAATTAATCCCTGCCACCAGGCAAGCGTTGATTTTAAAAGGCAGCGAGATGAGTGTTTTGAACCTTGATGGTGGAACGGTGACGCCGATTCCGTTTACTGCCACTATTCAAAAGAACTCACAGCTCGAGCATAGAGCGTCATTTTATGAGTTTTGGCGCATGCTTAATCGGCGCCTTTACGATAAGAATTTTCATGGTCGTGATTGGGTTGCCCTGCGCGAGAAATACGAGCCTATGCTTGAAGCGGTTGCGACACCGCGCGAGTTTGCTGATCTGCTGATGTCGATGTCCGGTGAACTCGATGCCTCTCATACGGGCGCAAAGCTCAAAGAAGGTTCGGATCCACCTTACGCGTCTCAACTGGGTTTCTTTTATGATTACTCCTATTCCGGCCCGGGCATTCGTATAAAAGGGGTGCCGGAAGGCTCTGTCGGTTCTTTCCCGAAAACAAAGCTTAATCCCGGCGAATACGTGTTAGCAATTAATGGCAAAGAAGTTCAGCTTGATGAATCCTTATATAAGATTCTCGATGAGCTAAAAGGCAAAGATCTTGTCTTAACTGTGAATACCCGCCCAGATATGAACGGGGCGAGAACAGTCAATTACGGTCCTGCTGGCGGAGGTTGGGACTCATACCAAGAGAAAGTTCATCGTACTCGCCGGTTGGTTGATAAGCTGAGCAAAGGCAGAATTGCCTATGTGCATATCCCTTCGATGGATGCCGGAAGGGCATCGCTCTTGGAGCGTCAGTTGTTCGACTATGGGATTGGTAAGGATGCTGCGATCGTTGATGTGCGCTTTAATGGCGGTGGGTACGGGGCTGAAAAAATGGCGGCTCTTTTTTCAACGAAGCCATTTGGCTTCTATCGCGCACGCGGGGCAGTTGTACAGAATCTTCCTAGCCCTATTTGGACTAAACCTGTTGCGGTGATGATTAATGAATTTACTTTCTCTGACGGCGAAGTCTTTGCAAGCGTCATCAGATCCGATCACATCGGCGCCCTTATCGGAATGCCGACAGCGGGTTACCTCATCGGGATGAACGGTTTTGGCTTGCGTGATGGCACATTCGCCGGTGTTGGTGAGGACGGAATGTTTCACCGAGATGGCACCACCGTCGAAGGGGTTGGTGAGCCTCCCGATATCCAAGTTGACATCACTCCCGAAGAATGGGAAGCCGGCCGCGACCCCCAAATCGAAGCAACCGTGAAGCATCTCCTGAAGACATTGGATACGGGGAAGAAGGGCAAGCCTCTAAAGGCGAAAGGCTAAAGGGAGATTCAGGAATTCAAAAACACCCCAACGGGGTGTCATTCAGAGCGAAGCGTGGAATCTGTATGGAAGGTTTTGGAGGAGGTTGCTTCGGCACAATCATCCTCGCAATGACACATTTTAGAATGATCTAAAACCGGCGAGA
>JBAXQP010000021.1 GCA_037131655.1 bacterium
TGATGTCAAAAGTGGTTTAAGCTTATTCGAAGCTCTTGGAAAGCACCCGAATGTCTTTTCGAAGCTTTATGTCAACATGATCCGCGCTGCCGAATTAGGAGGCATCCTCGATAAAATTCTTGATCGCTTGTCCCAATTCCTCGAAAAAGAAATGGAAATCAAGACCAAGATCAAGTCAGCGATGATGTACCCAGTCCTAGTTTTATTCTTTTCTACTAGTATGTTATTTGCTATCTTTGCATTCGTCCTGCCCAAATTTAAGGAAATTTTCGCGGGCATGGATGTAGAAATGCCGGCGATAACCTCTACCCTCTTCAGCATAGGCGATGTATTCGCTAAAATTTGGTGGCTGGTAATAATTGCCGCCATAGGGCTATTTATAGGGTTTAAATTCTATATAAAGACACCTGCCGGTCACTACCAGTTCGATATGGTTAAACTCAAGTTGCCCATTATGGGTGACCTTACTCTGAAACTTTCTGTAGCTCGCTTCTCGCGAACCTTTGGAACTTTGATAGCCAGCGGTGTGCCTACGATGCGCTCACTTGAAATCGTTGGTGAGACTTCGGGAAACGCTGTCATCTCATTGGCTATTGACCAAACACGAAATAGCCTTCGCGAGGGATCGAAGCTCAGTACTCCACTTGCAGAAAGCGGATTGTTCCCATCAATGGTTACACATATGATTGATGTGGGCGAAGAATCAGGCCGTCTGAGTGATATGCTCGTAAAGGTTGCTGACTTTTATGAGCAGGAAGTCGATGCCGCAGTCAAGGGGCTAACCTCGATGATCGAGCCTTTGCTCATCATGTTCATGGGCGGAATGGTTGGCTTTATCGCTCTGGCAGTAATGATGCCGCTATTCAAACTCGTAAGCTCTGTGAACTAAACGCCTCAGGTATTTAGTTCGGTATAAAAAAATAGTTTGGGGGGTTATACCCCCCAAACATAAAAAGCGGGATATCCCGCAATCGTAACCTTTAATTGGTGGCATGGATGCTGCCATTATCCTGGCAAAGATGGAACGGTGCCTATATGCTTAGATTCGAAAATACTGAAGAAATGGTGGCGATTTACGTCTCGAAACGATCGCCTGATCTTAGAGATGCCATTGTCGCTCAACATGCCCCAATGGTTGAAAGAATCGCACGGCGATTCGCAAATGCCTCGGAACCTGTCGACGATTTAACACAAGAAGGGTTTATTGGTCTCCTCAATGCTTTGGAGGTCTACGACCCCACTAAAGGCGTTAAATTTACTACTTATGCGACTTATCTGGTCGCTGGTCAGATAAAACATTTCCTTCGAGACAAAGGCAAAATCATCAAAGAACCAGCCTGGCTGCAAGAGTTGAATCAGAAAATCAATCGGGTTTCTCAAACCTTGTATCAGGATCTGGAAAGACAGCCGTCTACCGCTGAAATTGCCACTGCCCTCGAAATGAATGAAAGCAACGTTATTGAAGTGCTCACATCTCGTGAGGTCTTCCGCGTTGGTTCATTAGATGCAGGTAACTCAGATGATGATAGCGAACAAACTTTCGATACAGAAAAGCTCGAAACTGAGAGCACATCATTCCAATTGCCGACGGAAGATAAGCTGGTGCTCGACAATGCAATCCAACAGTTAAAAGAAATCGAGCAAAAAGCTATCAGGCTTTTCTTCTATGAAAGCCTTAACCAGACTGAAATCGCTTTCAAATTAAGTATCTCATGCAACTATGTGTCTCACATATTAAGACATTCCGTTCAGAAACTTCGACGAGTGCTGGCAACAGAAGATTTGAAGGATAAACAACTTCAACAGCGCATCCAGGGACCGGCACACAACGACACTGAGGTTGTTGATGAGCAAACGGGAGTCTATTCTGCGGCCTACCTCAGAATGCGCCTGCAAGAGGAGCTCCAGCGAGCCGGACGCAACAACTCAAATTGTTCTCTTATATTGATACGTCTAAAAGGCCTTGAGCGCCTGCGTGCTTTTTATGGTGAAATGACCGTAAGCGAATTCCTTTCACAAGCCGCAGGAGTTATAAAAAAAGGAATAAGACGTGCTGATGTGTTGGCCAGAGGCGGTGATTGTGAATTCGGAATTATTCTTCCCAACCTTGGCGTTTCCACCGGTGCGATCGAAAATCGCATGAGATCGCTGCTTGACGATTGGTGTAAATCTCTCTTCGGTATGGCATCTATGCCAGTGTCAGTGACCGTGGTTTCAGTCGTTTTCTCACCTGAGGTAAATACAGCTAAGAAGATGATTAAAGAGGCACGCAAACATCTTGACATAGATGAGGATGAAGCTCAAGCAGCATAAAGCCTACTATTCCATAAAAATAAAAGGGCGCCTTAATAGGGCGCTCCTTTTTTTTATGCCTAATTATATGATGTATGATGTTATGTGCCAAAATATGATTATTATTATTTGACCAAAGGAGTTTGCTGATATGCCGGATAACGCACCACGAATTCGGAATTATTACGTTAACGAAAACAAACGATTTCCAATCGAATACATTTTTATTCCTATTCTTATTCTAGGAGCGCTCTATGGAGGATGGATTATTTGGAATAACATTCAAATTTCCCGCACTCCTATTCACGCTGCGACGATGATCATGACGGCAATTCAGACGAATGACATCGAAAAGTTAGGGAAATGGGTAAACATGAATGACCAAGAAGCCAAATCTCTTGAGCTTCAGTCCACCCCAGCAGATATATACAAGAACTGTATTTCCCTTGTTTCTGGGAAACAAATTATTATTAAGTCATTTAAGGTAACGCCGACTGAAGCTAGTGGTGAATCGGTTCAGGTTCCGGTTCGTGTCGAGTGGGCGCCAGCGAAAGGCGGAAAAACAAACAAAGACGACATTATTTTAACGTTAGATTGGAGAAAAGCTCAGTGGTGGGTAACCACTGACAACCTGAAAAACTACTTCAGTGGTAAATAACCACTATTATTTAGTTCGACTTCTATTCTGATGCAGCAATGCTGCATCCCCGGAAGGACAGGTGTAATCCTGTCCTTCCGCGTATTTAACCGTCAGACTCAAAGACGTAATAATATAGAACTAAGACTTATTGTGTTTTCGCTTTAACCGTCTTATACCGATTAGCGCAATTGGCAAAGCGATCATGCTGATTGTTGAAGGTTCCGGCACAGGATCATCGTGACCTCCAAGCCCACCAACGGCAAGTAGCGGTAGTAACCCAAGTAAATTTCTGCTACGCTCCAATATCGGAATAACTGATGCAGGACCTTCAATAAACGGGATAGCTGCCGCATCTTCAAGTATCTGAGAGGGTTCGGCCAGGATCAGATTATCTGCCGAAACGACCGGCGCTTCCTGCATAACAAGTTGGGGAGCTATCTCCGATTCCGGCACAATGACTTTGGGTCCTTCGAAGGTCGGTGGGAGAATAACCCTTATACCAAGGGGATTGCCGCAATGCATTTTAAGAACCGGTTCGCCAGTCATTTCCGCAAAAACGGGGGTGCCTGCAGGCAAATATATTCTGCAAGTTCTAACTGTGCCGTCTTTTTGCGAGTAGTAGACGAGATACTCGCCACCCTGACGCAAAGTGGTCTGATGCAGCGTTGACAAATAACCCAGTATTTCATTTCTCGATAGGTGATAATAATTCTGATAACGTTTCATAACAATCGGTGTCGTTTTGACATGATTGACGAAATCGCTAACAGATTTCACCTGCTTCGTAATGAACGAATGGGGCGGAACTGCCGACATCGCTGCAAAACTGATTTGGCTCAAACAGATTACAACAACGCAAACAAAGAGAATTTTATTTCTCACAAACATATTGCGTTCTCCTTTTACTTTTGCTCAATTGAGAGCATCACAAACGATTCGCACATGCAATAAGCAGCAATTTCCTTGCCAGCGAACGCTTTTGTGATTCAAATACAGCAAATCAGGTACTTATACTTATCCAATTGTTAGCTTCCGATGTAATTAATGAAAGAAAACTTGGTAACTCATAGCAAATGAATATGTTATAATTCCCAAACATATGAAAATGAAAGAAAGAATTGTTTTCTACGACACAACATTAAGGGATGGCGCGCAGAGCGAAGAGATTAGCTACACTATCGAAGACAAAGTTAAGATCGCTCGTAAGCTCGATGAGTTCGGAATGGACTATATCGAAGGCGGCTGGCCGTTCTCTAACCCAAAGGATACGGAATTCTTCGAGGTTATGCGGAACGTCAAGCTTTCTCATTCTCGTCTGACCGCGTTCGGCAGCACATGCCGCGCAAATGTGGAGCCTAAAGACGACCCAAATTTAAACGGCTTGATAAATTGCGGAACACCCACCCTTACAATCTTTGGAAAATCCTGGGATATGCACGTCATTCGCGCTCTTCAGGTCGAGCTGGAAGAGAATATCAGGATGATTGCCGAGTCCGTTGCTTATCTCAAACAGCATGCTGATGAAGTAATTTATGATGCAGAGCATTTTTTCGATGGCTTTGCTGCCAATCCTGAGTATGCAAAGAAAACTCTTGCCGCTGCAATAAACGCAGGAGCGGATGTTGTTGTCTTATGCGATACGAATGGCGGCTCCCTGCCTCATATAATCACCCAAATAGTTAGAGTGGTTCGGCAAGAATTTCCGAATATTAAACTGGGAATTCATTCTCACAACGATGCCGAGTGCGGAGTTGCGAATGCAATTGTCGCAGTCCAGGACGGTTGCACCCATATCCAGGGAACTATCAATGGCTTTGGCGAACGGTGCGGCAATGCAAACTTAACCTCTGTTATCCCTGCTCTCGCCCTCAAGCAAGGCTATGATTGCCTCTTACCAAATTCGCTAAAACACCTCACAGCGCTATCAAACTATATCGATGAATTAGCCAATGTAACCCCCTTTACACGACAAGCCTATGTTGGACGCAGCGCCTTTGCTCATAAAGGCGGAGTTCATGCAGATGCGGTGGCAAAATATTCTCACACCTACGAACATATCAGACCGGAACAAGTCGGAAACAAAAGACGAATATTGATCAGTGAACTATCAGGCGGCTCTGCTATCGTTGATAAAGCCCATGAGATGAACTTCGATTTAACCAAAGAATCACCTAGCACTCGCCGACTTATCAAGCAGGTAGCGTCTCTTGAAAATGAAGGCTATTCATTCGAAGGCGCAGAAGGTTCATTCGAAATTTTGGTGCAAAAAGCGCTTGGAACCTATCAAAAGCTCTTTGAAGTAAGAAGTTTTCGAATTATTGTCGAGCGCAGAGAAGACTTTTCTGAACCTATTACCGAAGCGACGTTAAAGCTAGCGGTGGATGGAGAAGAAATTCACTGTGTGGCAGAAGGTGACGGCCCTATCCACGCGCTTGATAGCGCATTAAGAAAAGCGCTCATCCCTTTCTTCCCAGAGTTAGAAAATATTCGTTTGACTGACTTCCGTGTCCGCGTTGTGAACCTAAGAGAAGGTACCGCAGCTAAGGTTCGAACGATAATCGAGCTAGACGACGGCCAATCCAGTTGGAACTGTGTTGGGGTAAGCACGAACCTTATAGAAGCGAGCTGGCATGCTCTTACAGAAGCAGTTGAATGCGGGCTTTTGCGTATATCGAAGTATCGTCCAAACCAGTAAAAAGCCTTCCTTGCTTTTCTCCCAGCTTGACAGAGTGTCTTTGAGAGGTTATAATGTTGAGCAGTAATGGAGCGATGTCCGAGTGGTCGAAGGAGCACGACTGGAAATCGTGTACCCGGGGGAACTCGGGTCCTGGGTTCGAATCCCAGTCGCTCCGCTCTTACTAACGGAACTACTATTTCTTCGTTAGTTATCTTGCAGTTAAACTAGCAGTCTTCGACAAACAATAATATGCTTAATACGAGGACGCAGTCTAAACGAAAGAAGCAAATAAAACGCCTGTTTTGGATGTTATTTATCCTGACAATCGTCTATTTCAGCTCGGTTGCCGCCGTGTTTTATTTCAAAGTGCATACCAAAGCACATGCATGGCAAAGCGTTCTTCCTGAATCTAAAGCCCCTACTGCTAAATCCCGTATTTTAGTGATTGCCCCTCATTGTGATGATGAGACTCTCGGTTGCGGTGGTTTAATTAAACGTTCTGTGAATGCGAATTCAGTGGTTTATGTAGCGATTATTACTAATGGGGATAGTTTCCGAAGGTCTGCTGCTTGGGAAAGTCGTTCTGTTAGGCTATCCTCAGCCGATTACCTCGCTTTAGCACAAAAACGCCAGCAAGAATCAGTTGCAGCAATGGCGCTCCTGGGTGTGCCTGAGCAACAGATACGATTTTTGGATTATCCAGACCGTGGTTTATCACCAATGTGGAACAGTTTCTGGTTTATGCCCTATCGCTCATCCTCCACTGGCTTAGAACAATCACCGGACGAGAATCCCTATCGGAATATAGTAAGTTACCGAGGCAAGTGTCTTCTGGATGATCTTGTCGCGCTAATTCGCGAGGTAAAACCAACGGACATTTATGTTTCCCACCCGATGGATGATCATCCGGACCATGCAGCAGCAGCAGCCTTTGTCAACGCCGCATTAATTCGACTTCAAACTGAAGGCAATAAGGATTTTTTGCAAACCGTAATCCATACTTATCTTATCCACCGTGGCGATTGGCCTCTGCCGCAAGGCTTGCATCCTAGCGAAGAATTACTTCCTCCCAATAGCTTCCACCAAGCCGACGGGACAACCAGCATTTTATATCTTAGCTATAGTGATGAGAAAGCCAAAGAACAAGCTCTGAATAAATACGAATCCCAAATGCCGATGTTGGGTCGATTCATGACGAGTTTTATCCGTGAAAACGAGCTATTCAATACGCAAATGCCCGAACAAGCCGTGATCAATAGGTCGATCGACATCAAGCAACTAAGCGATTGGGGTGGAGTATTACCCCTTATGCTCGATCCAGTGGATGATGACTTATTACGCCATATGGACCCAGCAGTCGACCTGAGAGCGGTCTATTTGACACGTAAGGATAATATGCTCTATGTCCGTCTCGATACCAATAGTCGAATTAAATATCACATCCAATATCGCCTAAACCTTCGAGGATTTAGCAGTGATTTCAGACAGAGTGAAGCGCTTACTGTAACAGCTGGCTCTTGGAAAAAAACACAACCAACAGAGGTCGAATCAAAGGCAAAGGGAAAGAGTTGGGTTTTCGCCATTCCTCTCGATCTCATCGGGAATCCCGCTCATGTCGCGATTTATGCAGAAACCAAATACATGGGTGTTCCCGCCGACCGAACCGCCACCTGCTTCGTCAAGCTTAATAACTAATCTTACTTTGCAGGCTTGTGAGATGCTCTGGTAGACTCGATGCAGGAGGACATTATCGTGGCAAAGTCAATGAACCCTAGGTTCGTCGAGCAGTATCAAAAAAAGCTTACAACCCCTGAGCAGGCAATTCGTGAAATCCGACCAGGTCAGCGCATATTTATCGGTTCAAATTGCGCAGAACCGCTAGCACTGGTAGAGGCATTAACTCTTCGCGGAGATACTCTCGAGGATAATGAAATACTTCACATTCTCCGCCTTGGCGTTACCCCAAGCACTGAAGAGAAATTTGTCGACCGATTTCGTTCAAATGTATTCTTCATTGGGGCGAATTTAAGGAAAGCCGTTGCACGTGGCACAGCCGATTATACTCCGGTCTTTTTGTCCGAAATCCCTGCCCTTTTACGTTCCGGTCAGCTTCCGATAGATACAGCGTTAATCCAAGTATCGCCGCCTGATGAACACGGTTATTGCTCCTATGGTGTCTCTGTAGATATCGTAAAGGCAGCGGCTGAAAGCGCTCGTTTTGTTGTCGCGGAAGTAAACCCCCAAATGCCTCGCACCCTTGGAAACAGCTTCATTCATATTAACGAGATCGACCGATTTGTCGAGAGTAATCATCCTATTTTATCTGTTGTCCAGGAAAAAGCAGATGAGATTGCGATGAATATCGGCAAGAATATTGCTGACCTTATCGAAGATGGTTCTACTATACAAATGGGGATTGGCACAATCCCTGATGCAATCTTGCATTTTCTTGACGGAAAAGAAGACCTGGGAGTCCATACGGAAATGTTCTCCGACGGACTTTTAAAGGTCATCGAGAACGGGATTGTCACCTGCCGCAAGAAGACGCTCCATCCATATAAAGTTATCGCCTCATTTGCGATGGGCAGCCCTGAGCTTTATGCTTCAATCGATAATAATCCGTTCTTCGAATTCCACCCCACTGAATACACTAACGACCCGTTCATTATCGCTCAGAATGACAAGATGGTCGCGATTAACAGCGCGATTGAAGTAGATCTCACTGGACAGGTATGCGCAGATTCGATCGGCACCTATTTCTACAGTGGTATTGGTGGTCAAGTTGACTTTATTCGTGGCTCTGCTCGAAGCCGCGGTGGAAAGCCTGTTATTGCCCTTCCCTCCACTGCTAAAAACGGTGCTAAATCACGTATCGTCGCCTCTCTTAGTCCGGGCGCGGGAGTTGTAACGACTCGTGGTGACGTTCATTATGTTGTCACTGAATTCGGCATTGCCTATCTTCACGGCAAATCAATCCGCGAACGAGCTTTATCGCTTATCAACATTGCCCATCCTCAATTCCGCGAAGAGCTTTTAGACCAAGCGAAAGAGCTTCATTTTATCTACCAAGACCAACCAGAAGCTCCGTTGGTGACTCGTTATCCGAATGAGTTTATCACTAAGGATATACTTGAAGATGGCATTGAAGTTACTGTACGACCGGTGCGAGGCACTGATGAACCTTTGATGAAAGCTTTCTTCTACAAACTATCAAAAGAAACCGTTTATCGCCGTTTCCACGCTCAAATGAAGGCTATGCCTCATCGAGCGATGAAAGACATGATTGACGTCGACTACAAAGACCGTATGGCACTTAGCGCAACGGTAGGTGAACTAGGTAAGGAAGAAATTGTCGGTGTTGGCCGCTTCTACAGAAATCCTTCCAACAATTTCGCCGAAGTAGCGTTTACCGTTCGTGACGATTGGCAAGATCGCGGGGTAGGTTCCATCTTATTCGCACGCCTTATCGAAACCGCTCGCCAAATGCGGATCACCGGTTTTGACGCCTATGTTCAATGGGATAATCACCGAATGCTCCACATCTTCATGGAAAGCGGTTACGAAATCAGCAGCCGCCTAGAAGGCGATCAATACTTATTGAAAATGAGCTTTGAAAAGAAACGCCAAGTCCCTCCCGAATCAAACAAACACGGAGCGGAGTAAGGGAACAGTTTACATATCATTTGAAATTTACTCAGGCAATTAGGCTCAAAGACATATAGCCTTTGATGGCGGGAGTTTAAGATGAGACCGAATCAGGCCAAATATTCCTCCCATATGTTGACTATCAGCCTAAGCATCTTAAACTCAGGTATGGGATATGTGCGGGCAAGGCAGTGATTAGGGTAGAATATCTCCCGTCTAACGATTTTTAATCATTGCAGACCTTTTTGATCCCAATGATTTCAGTTCAACCTTCTGGCTCGTATGCTAATAGTAACGAATTGGGACGCGAGGTTGGGCATCGACAGCCTGTTCGATCGGAATGATCCGATCATCGGGGTTAACATGGTCCGGTAGGAGGACAATAGATATGAAAGTAATATTAACGCACAACGTGCCCAAACTGGGCAAAGATGGCGATGTCATCACTGTCGCAGACGGTTATGCACGCAACTATCTGCTTCCACGCAGTCTGGCAAAAGTAGCCGATGCAAGCAACATGAAGTCTCTATTAAAAAGACTATCAGTATTAGAGCGAAAAGCGGAAACGATTAAAGCTAACGCAGCAGAAATGGCAGGAAAGCTTGAAGGTCAATCGATTACCGTCAAAGCAAAGACTGGTAAGAATTCGACCAAACTTTTTGGCACAATCACTGCCAATGATATTGCAGATGCGATTAAGCAGCAGTATAAGCTCGATGTTGACAAACGACGGATTGCACTTCCCGATCCTATCAAAACAACCGGCGAGCACGAAGTATCGATTCACTTCCATCAGGATGTCGATACCAAACTGAAAGTGGTTGTCGAGAGCTTAGCCGAATAAAACGGCACAGCTTGCATTGATATTAGAGTTCTCTTTTGCTCCCCGTTGGAATAAATTGTGCAATCGTTCATCTCCGACGGGGAGCTAATTATCTTAATTATTGGTTAATGAAAAGAGGGATATGATGCGACCGCCTCTTGATAAGGTGCCGCCTCAGAGCTTAGATGCCGAAATGTGCACGCTGGGCTCCATGCTTATTGATCGTGTGGCAATCGACAAGGTTGCCGAAACATTAAACGCGGACGATTTCTACCGAGAGATCCATCGCCATGTTTATGATGCAATCGTATCTTTGCATGAGCGAGATGAAGCCGTCGATATGGTTACGGTCAAAGAAGAATTAATCCGCCGAGACCTGCTTAGCACAATCGGTGGCGTTGATTACCTCGCTCAACTCATGGAAAGCGTTCCTTCAGCAGCAAATGCCGAATATTACGCCAGCATCGTTGAAGAGAAAGCCATCCTTCGCCGCCTCCAAAGCGCCGCCCACCGTATTGTCCAAATGTCCGAAAACGAAGAAGAGGGCATCAATGACATTCTTGGCAAGGCCGAACAGTGTGTTTTTGATGTTGGACAACGGCGCATGGGCTCGTATTTTACGCCCATCAAGCCGCTAGTCAGCGAAATGATCGACAAGCTCGAACAGCTTTATCTTGCAGGCAAACCTGTCATAGGTCTGCCGAGTGGGTTCGAACAACTGGACAGAATGACTTCAGGCTTGCAACCTTCCGATTTGATTATTCTTGCGGCTCGACCGTCAATGGGTAAAACCAGCCTCTGCCTCAGCATGGCTCAACATGCAGCCCTACGAGAAGAAAAGACCGTCGCTTTATTCAGCTTAGAAATGTCTAAGGAACAGCTCGTTCAACGCATGCTGTCAGCGGAAGCTAATATTGGGGGCACCAAGCTTCGAACAGGTTCTCTTAAGGATGATGATTGGCAAAGGCTTAGCGCCGCATGTGAAAAGTTGCATAAGGCAAAGATTTGGATTGATGATGCTGCTGATATTTCATCTTTAGAGATGAGGGCAAAATGCCGTCGTTTAAAAGCGGAAGCCGGTCTTGATTTAATCGTCGTTGACTATCTCCAGTTAATGCGAGGCAGTCGCCGAACGGAAAACCGAACCCAAGAAATCTCTGAAATTGCCAGGTCATTAAAAGCGCTTGCCAAAGAACTCCGCGTGCCTGTTCTTGCTTTATCTCAGTTAAGCCGCGCAGTCGAACATCGCGACAATAAACGCCCAATGTTAAGCGACCTTCGTGAATCAGGTTCAATTGAAGCTGAAGCTGACATCGTTATGTTCATTTATCGCGAAGAATATTATAAACGAAGGGATGCCGGCGACGATGATCCGACCCCAAGTGAAACCCCAGGGGGAATTAGGACAGAAGAAGCCGAAATCATCATTTCCAAACAACGAAACGGCCCAGTAGGAACCATAAAACTAGCCTTCCAACCCGACTACGCCCGATTCCGCAATCTTGCGTCTGATTAAAAGAGGGGGCGAAGCACGAAGCTAGTTCGGGTATTCCCCCTTTCCAAGGGGGGAATACAAAGGGGTCTTCCGGGTATTTATTCTCACAGATTTCGCATTACATCCCCCTAGCCCCTAAGCACCGATGCGGGTGGGGATTAGCTATCAACCTCCCGATAGAGACTATCCCTCTCCACAGGCACACGCCCTGTTTCAATTATCATCTCGACCAAAGCGGTTCGGGTTAAGACTTGGGTTTTCATACCAGGGTTGTCGTCGGCATAGACGACCTCGTACTCATGAACGGTACCATCAACATCATCAGCGCCGTACCAAAGGGCAACCTGTGTTACTGCGGGAGTATTCATCACCCAGAACGACTTGATGTGGGGGAAGTTATCCAGCATCAAACGTGACAGGGCTATATTTCGAAGGTCATCCTCGCCAGTTGGATGAGGCAGATCGGACAACTCTGTTCCCTCCGGATGGAAGCATAATGGGGTGAAGGCAAGAAAGTGTTTGGTTTCATCTTGAAGCGCGCGAAGCTGGAGTAGATGATCAACTCGCTCTTCGATGGTCTCGATATGACCATAAAGCATGGTCGCGTACTGTGGCAAACCAGCTTTAGCCACTATGCGCGCAACTGCTTTCCACTCTCTACTATCAAGCTTGCGATCGAAAAGCGCATCTCGCACCCGATCACTCATCACCTCTACGCCACCACCAGGTAAGCTTTCTAGACCAGCTTCGATTAAGTCCTGAAGTGTCGCCTCAAGTGACTTACCGGCAACTCGGGCTATTTCGATTAACTCAACGGGAGTGAAAGCCTTTATATGTACTCCAGGCCGAACTTCTTTGACCGTACGCAGCAAATCGAGATAGTAGTTGTAGGGCAAACGCGGGTCAATGCCGCCGACTATATGGACTTCAGTAATCGGCACATCCTTATGCTGAAGAAGGCGCGATCTGACCTCATCCAAGCTTAAAGTATAGGGATCCGGCCCGCCTTTTTTAGCGTAAAAAGAGCAAAATCGACAGGCTTTGTTACAGATATTCGTGTAATTGATATGCTGGTTGCGGACATAGTAAGCCTTATCGCCATACAAGCGCTCTTTGGCTATATTCGCCAGATAGCCCACCCCAGCTAGATTGCGAGACTGATATAGCCGAATGCCATCATCAAAGGTCAAACGCTTTTCGCTCAGCACCTTCTCATAAATATCCATCAATTCCGTTCCGACAACACGCTCAGCTACAATCATACCTTTGAGTATACCAGCCGTTTGTCCTTGTGGTAATCGATCGAAAATACTGGTAATAATACTAGAAACTGGTATTATTAGCTGTTTAGCCTATTTTAGTCAATAATTTCTGGAGATAAATTAAGAATTTCGTGGTATTAAATAAATAGAGAATGGCCGGCACGTCTTGTTTACATCTTTCGGGATGAGCCGGCTCGTCCCGTTTACATAGGGCAAGCATCGGCTTGCCCTTAAATATTTTTGCTTCGAGCTATCACTTCTCCCACATTGTTAAATATCTCTTGTCATATGTGCTTCAAATGCTTATAATAGATTTGACACGGAAAAATAATGCGATCTATCGAAGGAGGCCGTTAAATGTCAGACGTTCTTGCAGAAGCTTTAATCCGCGATGTGCCGGATTTCCCTAAACCTGGAATTATGTTCAAGGACATCACTCCGGTATTGCTCGACCCAAAAGCCTCCAAACAGGTCATCGACCTTATGGCAGATTATTCACGGCGAAAGAAACCTGATTTGGTCGTTGGCATTGAGTCACGGGGGTTCGTACTTGGAATGCCAATAGCTCTCGAACTCGAAGTTGGGTTTGTGCCGGTTAGAAAGCTTGGTAAACTGCCGGCCGATCGGATCACCGAAGAATATGCCCTTGAATACGGGACCAACACGGTTGAAATGCACGTCGATGCTATCAAACCAGGGCAGCGCGTAGTCATTGTTGATGATTTACTAGCAACGGGCGGAACGGCAGCAGCGGCTGCTCGTATGGTTGAGAAATTAGGTGGAATAGTCGTCGGTTTTGTATTCTTAATAGAACTTTCCTTCCTCCAAGGCCGCAAGAACCTCCTTGGATACGAGTCCTTTTCGTTGATTGAATATTAGACGTAGTAAGGGGAAATATTAGGATTTAGGTTTTAGTGTCAGAATTCAAGAATATGCCCCTCTTGGAAAGGGGGGCTTAAAGAGGTCTCCGGAGTCTTTCTCTTTATCATTCTAAAATCTGCATCCCTGAGTAGGCCTCTGGGCCATATCGAAGGACAGTTATTGTTTGAAATAACTAAAAAGTTGTTTGTTTTGACACAATCATCCCTTGCAATGACACTGGTAGGGTATGCCTTTAGCCTTAATGATGGGTTCTTGAGCTGGCGTACATTTGGATGCCGCGATTGGTAATGATGGAGCCGATAATGGTCATTAAGACAAGGAAGAGTATGCGGATGATAACCGTTACTCCGACATCGAGAAGACGCTGAAGACGTGTTACTGTCTGATCACTCGCGTTAAGAAGGGTGGATAAAGGGGTTCCGTAAAGGCGATATGCCATATAAAAAACGAAAGCGAGAATTGCTAAACCACCTAGAAATACTAAAACACCAAGCAACATACCACCCACACTCCGCTGTGAAGTGATCGTAGGTTCCGCCTTTTTCTTTTCTTCAGCTACTCGCAATTCAGACCCTGTTTCTATATCCGACATCTTTTATTCTTCAACCTTACTCTTGTCCAACTTATCGTCTCATTATAAAGACGCTTCAAATCCAAATCTTATTCTAGCATATGAGGTCTAGCGGTTAGCTTTTCCCCACCATAAAATCTTCCTCACTCGAGGCCTCTAATAGCCTGGTTTGTTCGTCAGCTATTAGGGCATCGAAGAAAGTTTGTATATCCCCATCCAACACAGCAGGCAGATTATGCACTGTTAAGCCGATGCGGTGATCTGTCACCCGGCTTTGCGGGAAATTATAGGTACGAATTTTATCGCTTCTGTCTCCGGAGCCAACCTGATTTTTGCGATTGGCATCCCGCTCTTCTTTTTGAGCCATAATTTCCATTTCATAAATACGAGCTTTCAAAACGCGCATAGCCTTTTCACGATTTTGAGCTTGAGAACGTTCGTCTTGACACGCAACAACCAAGCCAGATGGTTTATGCACAATCCTAACAGCGGTCTCGTTCTTCTGCATGTGCTGACCGCCAGCGCTGGATGAGATGTAAGTGTCAATTTCCAAATCTTCCGCTTTGATATTGATTTCGATATCTTCCACCTCGGGAAGCACCGCTACGGTTGCGGCAGAAGTGTGAATTCGGCCACCACTCTCGGTTGCGGGCACTCTTTGCACTCGGTGAGCGCCTGATTCATGTTTGAGTTGACTATATGCACCCTGGCCTTCGATGGTAAAGATGACTTCTTTCGCGCCGCCAATTCCGGTTTCTTCAAAGTTAATTACTTCATATTTCCAGCCGCGGCGCTCAGCATAACGGGAATACATTCGGAACAATTCAGCCGCAAAAAGGCCTGCCTCTTCCCCGCCTGTTCCAGCGCGAACCTCAACAATAACGTTCTTGTCATCGTTCGGGTCCTTCGGGAGAAGCATCACATTCAAATCGCGTTCCAACTGCTCGATTTCCTCACGGAGGCGATTTATCTCATCCTGCGCCATTTCATACATTTCCGGGTCCTCACGAAGCAATTCCGCCGCTTCGAGTTCCTCATGATCGCGCACATACTTGCGATAAAACTCCACAATTGGCTGTAAATCGGAGTAAAGCTTACCCAATCGCTTCATTTCGCCCGGATCAGTCGCAGTTGTCCATTCCTTTTCAACCTCGACGTATCGTCTTTCAATATCTTGTAATTTATCTAGCCATGCCATAGGGTTTAATCATACCTCAAAGGAGCACATTCACCGGAGGGCATCTCATTCCGGACTGGAATTAGTTGTACCAAGAGTGCATAATCTATAGTTGTTTTGTACGAAAGCTATGTTATGAGGTGATAGATGAAAATCGGAGTGAATCGTTGGGCTATACCGAGCGAATGGGATCTGCCGCGAACATTCAATGCTGTTAAGAAAGCAGGGTTCGATTCGATTGAGCTTAATACCGCTGATGAAGGCGAGATCAGTCTGAAATCGACGTCGCTCGATGCGCAGCGCATTAGAAAGCAGGCGGAGGATGCTGGTGTCGAAATTTCTTCGCTTTTATGCACTGCCCTTGGACCCTATCCGATGACGGCTAATGAGGAAAGTACCAGAGCTAAGGGGGTTCAGGGCTTACTTAAGCATATAGAGCTTGGTGA
>JBAXQP010000022.1 GCA_037131655.1 bacterium
TTGTGCACCTCAACGCTTTCGGCCTACCTGCGCTCTACTGTCCAGATAGAACTAATTTCGCTCGAACAGGTGCCCTATGATGAGTACCTTCGCGCTATTAAGAGTTCAGCTTTTACGATTTTCAGCCTTCCCCCTCTCACAGGCCAGATGGTGATGGAAATTGAATTCTCCGTTTTGTTCGGTATGCTCGATCGAATGTTGGGCGGCACCGGCAAAGTGACCTCGCGAACTGATCTTACCGAGATCGAACGCCCGTTGGTTTCTAATATCATCAACCGAATGTTCTCCTCGATGAAAAGCTCATGGGAAAGCGTTCTGAGTGTTAACCCAACCATCGAGAGTATTGAAACTAATACCCAGTTCGTCCAAATCGTCCCGCCAAACGATGTGGTCATTACGATTTTGTTCGAAGTCAGGCTCGGAGAACAGCGGGGCGCGATGAGCATGTGTATCCCTTACATGGTCCTTAAGCCCGTTACTCAAAAACTCGGCGCGCAAAGGTGGTTGTCCAATGTTCCTCGAAAGCCTTCCGCAGCGCACCGACAGCAAGTTTCCTGGCAAATCGGACGCACTGTAACCCCATGCTCAGTCCGGTTAGGACAATCGCGAATTAATATCCGAGAGTTCCTTGATTTGCGCGAAGGCGATGTGATTAAGCTCGACCAAGAGACGGATGAAGAGATCCTCATGCTGGTCGGCAATCAACCCAAATTCAAAGGCAAGCCGGCGCTTAAGGGGAAAAAGCTCGTTTTCAGCATTAGTAGATTGGTGGAGGATTAAGAAGACCTATGATAATAACTCCTGAGATGCTTTCAAAATTAGTCGATTTTCAAATGCAAGCGTGGCAGCGCGCTTCTGCAGTAATGTCTGAGAACGTCAGCATGATGGTGGAGGCAGCTCCTGCTGAGCCAGTTTCGGTTCACACAAGTGATTTGATGACGGAATTAACGTTCCCTGTGCTTGCCATTGAATTCACTCTGTCAAGCATGCCCGCACGCTCGCAAGTCTTAATCATCAACCATGAGGATGCAATCGCACTTGCCGGTGTCATCACAGGGGACCCTACGCCAGTTTTTAATGATATGATCGCCGAAACGTTGACCCCTTCATTAAAGGTCTTCACCGAGGAGTTCTATGCGGCGATTTCGGGCGCTACCGGCACTGATCACTCTGTTCAGAATCTTACCGTTAAGGCCGGAGCGTTTTCTTTCCCCACGAACTTCCTCGAAGCAACTGATGTTGTCCAATCTGTTGGCTCATGTAAAATTGGCGAGGAAGCAATACCGTTTTCTATCATGTGGCTTTTGGATTGCGAAAGCCTTGCATCTCTTCTTGGCATATTGAAAATTGAACCTGCGGAAGATCCTTTCCAACAAATTGATGGGCTAAATCTCGGCTCTAACACCACGGAATTATCGCTCCCACAATTTGAAGATAGCAAATCAACTGAAGAGACTGGGTTGGAATTGCTACTTGATATTCCTCTAGAGGTTACGGTTGAGCTAGGACGAGTAAGGATGTTGATTAAAGAAGTCGTTGACCTCGGCCCTGGTTCGATTGTCGAGCTTGATGCGGTTGTCGGTGACCCGGTCGACGTAATGGTTAATGGGCGGCTCGTTGCACGTGGTGAAGTAGTTGTCTTAGGCGACAACTTTGGAGTCCGCGTGTCTGAGATCATGAGCCCGACCGCGCGTCTGCAGCGAATCGGCGAGAGGGAATAATGGCCTTTCTATCAAACGCAGCAAAAAGGGACGGCCTGCTGCGGGCTTTGGGTTTAGTGTTTGTCCTGGCAATCTCATTAGCGACCTGGGCTCAAACACCAACCTCGACTCTCAGCCCAGCGCCAACTAAACCGGTGGTCACGACTCCTGCCCTTGCAACGCCAACACCGGTTACCCCATCGGCTAATACTTTGGGAACACGTGATGATCCAATTCCGACCAATACCCTGCCGGCGGTTGAGACTAAAAATGTTGTGCAGATGCTTTTCGCACTGGCAGTGGTTGCGCTGATAATTAAGTTTCTTTTGCCTCGATGGTTGCAGCGAATGGGCGGTTTGAAAGGCGCAAGTGGGTTCGGCGAAATCAAATTGATTGAATCGAAGCCTCTCAACAACGGAACGCTTCATCTTATCGAAGCTCGCGGCCGAACATTGCTTGTAGCAACAACTCAGGGCGGCGCTAATCTTATTGCCGATCTTACTGAGTTTGAAGAACAGCCTGCTCCTCAGACTGACAAGAGCTTTGAAACTGAACTCAGAAAAGCCAAGCCTAAAGCGCCGACACCCGACCCGGAAGACCCCCAGCCGACTCGTGATAACGTCGAGGAAACGCTCGAGCGCCTGAAGCGCTTATCGGGACAATAATTATGAGACCCATTCAGACTTTGGTGCGGCGATTTGCACCCCAAAAAACCTGGTTAAAATGCGGGCTAATTGTAGCAATAGTAATGCTTGCATCAGCAGTCTATTCACAAAATCTTGCGCTGCCTAGAGTGCAGATTGGCCTTGAATCGACTAAAAACCCAAAGGATGTTGCGGTCACTCTCCAAGTTTTGGCGATGCTGACCATCCTCTCAGTTGCGCCAGCCTTCCTCATCATGATGACCGGATTTACTCGAATTATTATCGTGCTGTCATTCCTTCGAAGCGCAATCGGCGCGCAAAGCATCCCACCAAACCAAATATTAATCGGTCTCAGCTTGTTTTTGACTTTCTTTGTAATGACCCCTGTCTTTGATCAAATTAATAATAACGCCATCCAGCCTTACATGGCGAATAAAATCACTTTCCAGCAAGCTACAACAAATGCTGAAATTCCTTTGCGCTCTTTCATGCTGCGCCAAACTTATGACCGTGACCTTGGCTTATTCTTGCGCTTACGCAATCAGCCAAGGCCCAAAACACCAGATGATTTATCCCTTTTGACCGTTGTGCCTGCGTTTGTTACCAGCGAATTGAAAACAGCATTTATTATTGGATTTTATATCTATGTTCCGTTCCTGGTAATCGACTTGGTTATAGCCAGTGTTTTGATGTCGATGGGAATGATGATGCTACCGCCAGTAATGATTTCACTGCCGGCCAAGATACTTGTATTTATTCTATCAAATGGTTGGTACGTGCTTATTGGCGCGATTGCGCAAGGTTTTAGATAGAAACGAGCTTAAGGAGGTGCTGTTTTGACTGCAACTGATGTTTTGGCGATTGGTAGACAAGCGATGATCGTCGCCTTGTCGGTTAGCATGCCGGTGCTGCTGTTCGGCCTAGTCGCAGGCGTTTTGATCAGCGTTTTCCAAGCTGTAACTCAAATCCAGGAAATGACGCTAAGCTTCGTGCCCAAGATTTTGGCCGTCATTTTATCGCTGATGCTTTTCGGCTCATGGATGATGGATCAAATGGTGACATTTACTCAAGATTCGTTTACTCATATTCCACCCATCACCTCAAGATAACTAAAAACCATGGCTATCGACACTGTCTTTTTCTATACATTCCTGCTCATTTTCGTCCGGTCCACATCGATGTTTGCGACTTCACCGATATTTAATGGATTGGGTGTTCCAGTACAGGTACGTATCGGTTTAGGCGGTGTATTAGGATTAGCCTTGGCCCCAGTGCTGCGAGCGCATGTGGGAGCTGTGCCAACTGAAATGTTAGCTTTCATCGGTGCGATCGCGCATGAGGCGCTTATCGGGATTTTATTGGGTTTTCTTGTAACGCTGCTTTTGAGTGCGGCAGAGATGGCAGGTCATTTTCTCGACATGCAGATCGGGTTTGGAATGATGCAATTGTTAAATCCACAGACCCAAACCACAACAACTCTGCTGGCAGGATTTAAGATGAATTTAGCAATCGTGCTATTTCTCATTCTCAATGGCCACCACATACTGTTGACAGCATTTGCCAAAAGCTACGAAATGGCGCCTGGAACAGGGATGATAGCTCTCCAGCATTTATGTGGCTCGATGTCGTTAATTTTGAGCCAAATTTTACTCTTAGCGGTTCAGATAGCCGCTCCGGTTGGGGCAACCCTTATCGTTGCAGATATTGCAATGGCAGCAATGTCCCGAGCAGTGCCGCAGATGCCAGTTTTCATCATCGGCGCTCCAGCGAAGATAATCGTAGGAATGATGTCCCTAGCCGTCGCCCTCCCCTCCATGGCCTGGGCCATCTCCTACGCTATCACTTTAAACGAACGTCAAATAGGAATGCTTTTCAAGACTTTAAGGTGATAGGGCAGTACGTTTTCTTCTAACCACCCTTCTCTGAAGGGAAGAGGAGTTAGATATAAGGTTAAGCAAGCCCCCCTCCCTTTAGGGAGGTGCCAAGGGTAGGAAATTCGGAATCTTAATACGAAATACGAAATAGGATCTCATGGCAAACGGCGAAGAAAAAACAGAACAGGCAACTCAAAAACGCAGGCAGGATGCGCGGAAGAAAGGGCAGGTTTGTAAATCAACCGAGCTTTCGTCTGCACTCGACTTCCTCGCCTTTGCAATATTGGTGCCAGCGATGAGCATGACCTTATCGAGCAGCTTCTGCCAAACGATGACTGAAGGGCTTCGGAACATCGCCGACACGAGCTTCACCCCAAACGATATCATTAGACATATCTATACTTCTGCCCTCCCAGCTATAAAAGGATGGTTACCACTCATAGGATTTACAGCGCTAGTAGGTGTCGCATCGAACTTGCTACAGGTCGGGTTTCTATTCTCATTACAACCCATTAAACCGGATTTATCCCGAATTGATCCGCTCAAAGGCTTTCAACGCCTCTTCTCAACCCGAGCCGTCGCCGATATGCTTAAGGCCATCTTTAAAACACTCATCATTGGTGGGATTGCCTGGCAAACACTTCAAAGCGAATGGTTAAGTATAATCCAGACAGGTCTAATGCCTGCTACTCATGGGTTTGCTGTGGTTGGGCATGTTCTCTATCTGATTGCGCTTCGTGTGGGTTTTCTATGGCTTGTCTTAGCGAGCGCTGACTATTTTTATCAACGATGGATGTACGAAAAGAATATGCGCATGACCAAAGATGAAGTGCGCAGGGAAATGAAAGAACAGGAAGCCAGCCCATTTGTCAAAGGCAAGTTAAAGCAGCGCCAACGTCAACTCTCACGCAACCGAATGATACAGGATGTCCGAAAAGCCGATGTGATTGTAACAAACCCGATTACCTACGCGGTCGCCCTACGCTACGACTCATCCTCAATGAGGTCCCCAAAAGTATTAGCCAAAGGACGTCTGAAAGTAGCTCAAAGAATTAGAGAAGAAGCCCTCCGCCACAACGTCCCCATAATCCCCAATCCCCCCTTAGCGCGAGAGCTTTACGCCTCAGTAGAAATCGGTGAAGAAGTCCCTACCACCCTCTTCCAAGCTGTCGCTGAACTCTTAGCATACGTCTACACACTAAGAAACACCAAGCGAAAGGCTTAGGCGCTTCACTACTCCACTTTCACTTTCACATAGTCACTCATCGCTTCGCAGGCGATGGTTTTGTTGCTGGTGGCGGTGTCTAGGGCTATGAGAAGGGCTTTGGCGGTGTCTAGGGAGGTCAGACACTGGATGCCGTGTTCGATGGAGGCTCTACGGATGATTAAGCCTTCCATCTCGGCTTTGCGATCGTTGGAGGGGGTATTGATTAATAGATCAACGCGATTTGTTCGTAACATGTCGAGCAGGTTGGGACTGCCCATGTTCATTTTGGGAACGATTTGAACTTCGATCCCGGCTTTATGAATAGCTTTGCCGGTTCCTGGAGTAGCAAAGATGCGGAAACCTCTCTGCGCGAAAGCGCAGGCGAGTTCAACCGCTTCCTCTTTATCGGCATCGGCAACGGTCAGCAGCACCGAACCACCTTTTGGCACTTCGATGCCTGAGGCAAGCATCGCTTTATAAAGGGCGGCGGAGTAGTTGCTATCCACGCCCATAATTTCGCCGGTTGACTTCATTTCTGGGCCGAGCGAGACGTCCACTTTGGTCAATTTAAGGAATGAGAACACAGGCGCTTTAACTGCGACGGTCGTACCTATGGGATGCACGCCGGGCTTCCAACCGAGTTCTTTCAAAGTATGTCCCAGCATCATCTGGGTCGCCAAGCGAACCATCGGGACGTTGGTGACTTTGGAGATGTAGGGAACCGTGCGGCTGGCGCGTGGGTTTACTTCCAGAACATACGCCTGGTCATTGGCTACCACATATTGAACATTCATCAGGCCGCGAACACCGAGCGCTTTGGCAATACGGCAGCCATAATCGACAATCTGATCTTTAACCCTTTCCGAAAGCCCTATCGGCGGATAGACCGCCATGCTGTCACCGCTATGAACTCCGGCACGCTCAATGTGTTCCATAATGCCGGGAATAAGCGCTTCGTCCCCATCACAAATAAGGTCGGTTTCCGCTTCACAGCCGCGCACATATTTGTCTACCAGCACTGGCGCATTCTGTGAAACGCTGACGGCCATCGTCATGTAGTTATCGAGTTCTGTATCGTTAAACACTATCTCCATCGCACGTCCACCAAGAACGTAAGAAGGACGCACCAACACCGGATAACCTATCTCAGCCGCCACCCGTTTGGCCGCTTCGACATTGGTCACCGCTCGCCCTGCCGGCTTGGGGATTTGAAGTTCATTAAGCACTCGCTCGAACTTATCACGATCTTCGGTGATATCAATCGCTTCCGGCGGAGTGCCGAAGATGTGAACACCCGCATCCGCCAATGAATTCACAAGGTTAATCGCCGTCTGACCGCCAAACTGAACAATCACACCCTCGGGCTTTTCGTAGTCGATCAGGTTCAAAACGTCTTCAAGGGTAATCGGGTCAAAATAAAGGCCATCGGAGGTATCGAAATCAGTCGAGACCGTCTCCGGGTTGTTATTGATAATAATGGCCTCATACCCAGCTTCCCTCAGCGCCCAGACGGAATGCACAGTACAGTAATCAAATTCAATTCCCTGCCCAATTCGGATAGGCCCGGAACCAATGACCAGCACCTTTTTGGGATTAGTGGAAGCTATCTTATCGTGTACACCGTCATAACAGGAATAGTAATAAGGCGTCATCGCTTCGAATTCAGCGGCACAAGTATCGACCATTTTGTAAGCAGGAACAATTCCTAATTTAATGCGAGCCTGCCGAACCGTACGCTCTTTAAGACCGGTGAAATCGGCGACGGTTCGGTCGGGGAAACCCATTCGCTTGGCCTGTTTCAGCAAGTCAGCGCCTTCGCAGGGTTGAGGATTCAGACAGGTTCTTCTTAGCTCACCAGACTTTTCGCTCAACTGCTTTTCCATCGCGACCATCGTTTGCAGCTTTTCGAGGAACCATCGGTCAATCTTGGTGAGACTCATCAATTCTTTAACGGTCATGCCGCGGCGAAAAGCTTCGGCAAGCACGAACAACCGCTCATCCGTCGCAACTGTAAGCTTGCTTTCGAGTTCCATTTCGCTCAGGCGAGTTGCGGCAGGATCGCGTAAGTCGCACCGTCCGATTTCCAAGCTGCGAATAGCCTTCATCATCGCCGATTCGAAGCTGCGGTCGATGGACATAACCTCGCCGGTTGCCTTCATCTGAGTGCCAAGGGAACGATCGCCAAATTGGAACTTATCAAACGGCCAGCGCGGAATTTTAACCACAATATAATCCAGCGCAGGTTCAAAACAGGCTTTGGTAGCTTTGGTGACAGCGTTGTCGATTTCATCCAGAGTTAAGCCTATTGCAATCTTAGCCGAAACGCGGGCAATAGGATAGCCGGTTGCTTTGGAAGCCAATGCCGATGACCGCGACACTCTCGGGTTGACCTCGATTACATAGTAGTCAAAGCCGTTCGGATTGACCGCTAACTGGACATTGCAGCCGCCTTCAATACCCAGCGCTCGGATAATACGCAGAGAGGCGGAGCGCAGCATTTGATATTCTTTATCGGAAAGTGTTTGGGAAGGGGCGACCACAATGGAATCGCCCGTATGGATGCCCATAGGATCGAAGTTTTCCATGTTGCAGATAGTGATGCAGCTATCGGCCCTATCGCGCATCACTTCGTACTCGATTTCCTTCCAGCCAAGCAGACTGCGCTCAATCATCACCTGGTGGCGCATCGATAGCTTGAGTCCTCGTGAACCGATCTCAATCAATTCTTCCACATCATGCGCAACCCCACCGCCAGTGCCGCCTAAAGTGTAAGCAGGACGGATGATGCATGGGTAAGGACACAATTTTGATACTTCATGAAGCTCGCCAACGTTTTCGACGATCCAGCTTTCAGGGACCGGCTCATTAATCCGCCGCATCATGTCGCGGAAACGTTCACGGTCTTCCGCATCCTGAATTGCGCTAAGGGGTGTGCCCAGGAGCTTTACATTGTATTCTTCCAAAACACCTTTGAGAGCAAGTTCAGTGGCAAGGTTCAAACCCGTTTGCCCACCAAGGGTAGGCAACAGACCATCAGGCCGTTCTTGGGCAATCACACGGGTAGCGAATTCAACGTTAAGAGGCTCAATATAGACCCGATCCGCCATTTCGGTATCGGTCATGATGGTTGCTGGGTTGGAATTAATCAGGACGACCGACACGCCTTCTTCACGCAATGCCGTACAAGCCTGCGTCCCCGCATAATCAAACTCCGCCGCCTGCCCGATCATAATCGGCCCAGACCCGATAACCATCACTTTTTTTATTGAGCTATCTTTAGGCATAAATTCTCCGGGGGAACCTCACCCACAAGCTAAGGGGGTTAAAGTCAGGCGCTCACTCTCTATTACATAGGTACCTCCCCCATTGCAGGGGAGGTAAGCCGAGGGGATGAGGACCATCCCCATTACTATTCAGTTTGCTTCAGAGGAGATTGCCACGTCGCTTCGCTCCTCGCAATGACACTTCTATTTGTTAGTGCTTGCCCGGATCTTGCTTCTTGCTTCTTGCCTCTTGCTTCGATCCCTCTCCCCTACTCTTCAGGGCAGATCATGATTTTGTTATGCTCGGGGCTGCCCATTACTTCCAACGCTTCGTGGATTTTCGTAAGCGGGAAGCGGTGGGTGACGATCTTGCCTGGGTCGATGACGCCGCGCTCCATCAGGCGGATGGCTTTGCTCATGGCTTCGGTGTTAGTGCCGAAGCTGGCATCCATTCTCGCTTCGAGGAAGTGGGTGAGGCCGCCTTCGAGTTCGAACGTTTCGGGGGTTGTAATGCCGAATACGTTCCAGTGAGTGCCTCGGCGAAGCAGACTGATCATCAACTTAACGGCCCCAATCGGACCGGCAGCTTCGACAATCACATCCGGACCTTCGGGGCAAATCTCGTAGATTCGCTTCTTCGCATCTTCCTTGGCAGGATTAACCGTATGGGTTGCACCCAATTCGACCGCGTTATTAAGGGCATATTCGCTGGTATCGACCGCAATTAGATTGCCTGCGCCTGCTGCGCCAGCGATCATCATACAAAGCATACCTATCGAACCTACACCAATAATAACGACGGTATCACCAAGTCCAGCTTCGCTATATTTATAAGTGCCTTTCCATGCGCCCGACAAAGGTTCGGTGATGGCTGCTGCATCCCAAGAGATGTTTTTGGGCTTAAAGTAAAGCGAAGTGTCTCTGGTTTTCATGTATTCAGCGAAAGCGCCATCCCATATATCGGGCGGGCCATCGCCGCCGGTGACGAAAGAATGCTCGCAATAGTGAGTTAATCCGACACGACAGTTATAACAAAAACCGCAGAAACCGGATGGCTGGCAGATAACTTCATCGCCAGGTTTGAAAGCAGACACGCCGGGACCGACGGCAGTGACTACACCACTTGGCTCATGGCCGGTGATGGTCGGGAATTTAACGTTTCGTCGAACGCCTTTAATTGCCTTATAATCCGTTGCGCAGATACCGCAGGACTTAATCTTAACGACCACATCGCCAAAGTTCTTTGGTTCAGGGATCGGAACTTGCTCGAGCCTCAGGTCGTTGAAATCATGAAGCACGGCCGCCAACATCGTTTTGCCGCTCATAAATGGACTCCTCTAGGTGGTTTAAATTCGCCTGCGCCCCATTAAAGGGACACAAGAATTGGGGAAGGCGAGTGACCTGTTGCCTCTCTCGCTACCCCGTGCAATTTTACCCTTTTCGTTCAACGAAATCTGCCGTTTCACGGATTGCGAATCCGTAAATGCTTGATAACCGGAATTTGGTGTAGAGTTTATCCCCTGAATCCCATTCATCCTCACCCCTGAGTAGGCCTTCAGGCCGTATCGAAGGGTGATAACGACTGGCGCCCGCTTTGGACTAATTCTCACTAAACTCTGATGTGTCATTGCGAAGATGATTTTACCGAAGCAACCCCCTCTTGACCTTATGCCTCAGCTATCATTAATATACTCTGCTTGCCCCTTCCTTCCTTTGCCGCCTGGCGTATGACACCTCCATTTGGAACTCATGGTAAAATGCGTATAGCTATTCTTCTAGGAATTGGGCTGGCGATCGTACTGTTTGCGCATACGGGAACTTTCCAAGCAATAATCGCCCCGCTTATTAAGTCTGAGAAAAGCGGTGGCTCATCGCCTATGGGATTTGGAGGTATGTAATGAAGATCACTCTATCACCATCACAGCTAAGATGCTTCGAAGAGATTGACAGACTGGCTACACCTGGAACAATTATGATTTTAGGTGGCGCTGGAGGCTCCGGCAGAAGTACCGTGCTTCGAGCACTTGCGCAGCATAGAGAAGGTGAGCTTCTTACGATGCGCCAGTTTATGGAGTGGCAGAGAGATACCCATCCACTACGACTGGAAGAAACCCTTGAATGGCTTCTAACGCACCACCTTTCACAATCCGAAACGGTGCTATTTGATGATTTGGATCGCTTATTGGAAGTCATGCGAAGCGCCAATTATCCGCGTCAAGAATATGTTGATGCCGCCCTTGCCGAAATTCCAACACAGATAGCAGACGAAAAGCGAACTTTTATTTGTGTTTGCTCCATCCAGCCACCCGCGCCGCTTCTTATCGCGCATAAGAGTAATATCCGCTCGTTCACCGTTGAGGATTATGAATTCTTCTTCAAGACTTTCTTGGGTGATTGCGTTTCATCTTTAAATTCCTCAGAAATATACTCCGCCGCTGACCATTTGAATGCAAGGCAGATTAAAAGCTTGTCATCACTGATGAAGGCCGAACAGGTCTTCTCAACTGAAGCGGTTATTCGGATGCTTAGTGATCCACGTCTATTTATCGAGGCAGGATAACGGCAAATGAGTGAGGAAAGCAAAGTCCTGGAAACAGTTCCCCCAAGATGTCCAGAGCTAATATTGCCTCGAACGGTATGGTGGGAACGGGACGTGCCTTTGAAGCTACTGCTCAGAAATGAAGGGCTTTGGCTGTTGATTGTTTTGGGAATTTTAGGAACAGCGCTTGTCCTTCACCCCGACCCGCGCGGTTACGGCACCCATCGTCAGATATTTCTTCCCCCATGTTCATTCCAATTTATCACCGGCCGCCCATGCCCTACTTGCGGGTTGACAACCAGCTTCACCGCAATGGCGCATCTTCAGTTACTGACCGCTATAAAAGCCAACCTATTCGGCCCGGTTATCTTTTTGGGGATGTTAGTTCATAGCAGCTTTGTCGCCTATGGCATTTTCAAACGCCAAAGAATTCGAATCAATCCCCGGTTCGCCAATCGGGTTGGACTAACTTGCGTTGGAGTGATTTTGCTCTATGGAACTATCCGTTGCTTTCTGTGGCATCCCTAATGCATTTTGATGTCCCAGTTGTAGGGGACTTCGGGGCTATCATAAGGAAGCCTGAATTCGTCCGGTTGACTGGTGTTATAGATTTCGGTTGGAAGATTGAGAAGGTAGGCAGTATCAACTCCAATTGTCTTGTAGCCATGAACTACACCCGGCGGGATCACAATCTGCTTCTGGTCTTTATCGCCTAGGAACACTTCAGTAACCTGTCCTTTAGTTGGCGAATTTTCGCGGGCATCATAGCAAACCGCTTTGACCATCCCCTTGATCACAACCCAATAGTCCCATTGCTTCTCATGCCAATGCCAGGCACGAACGACACCCGGGTAGTTTAATGAAACATAAGCCTGCCCGAATTGACGGAACACATCCTCATCCGCACGCAACATTTCCATGAGCGTCCCACGTTCATCTGCATGAACTTTTAGCGATTTAATGATGAGACCTTCGATCATTGCTGCCTCTTTTTGCGTAGATTATGTTATCATCATAGCATAAATTAACTGAGGTAAGCGATGAAGGTATTAGTAGTCGGAAGTGGCGGTCGCGAGCATGCTATTGTTTCAAAACTGGCGCAAAGCCCAAATGTTAAACGATTATTTTGCGCGCCAGGCAATGCGGGCATTGCCGAGCAGGCAGAACTTGTGCCTATCACGCCGCAAACGGACTCACTAATAAGATTCGCGATAGAAAACAAAATCGATTTGACGATTATCGGCCCCGAATCGCCGCTTATTGCCGGTTTAGTGGACGACATGGAAGAAGTCGGTCTGAAAGTTTTTGGCCCAAGATCCGCAGCCGCTGAGCTAGAAGGAAGCAAAGCATTCGCCAAAGATCTTATGAGAGCGAATTCGATCCCAACAGCCGAATTTGAAACCTTTACCGATTCACATTCTGCCAAAGATTATGTTAAAAAGCGTTCTGATGCCGGAATGAAATTGGTCATCAAAGCTAGTGGCCAAGCGCTTGGGAAAGGCGCTATCGTCACCGAGTCTCTCGGCCAGGCACTCGATGCAGTCGAAATGCTTATGGACCGCAATACACTCGGCGAGGCTGGCAAGACCGTCGTAGTCGAAGATCGCCTGGAAGGTCCTGAGTTGTCCATCATGGCTATCAGCGACGGCACGACCGTAACGATGCTCCAAGGCTCTCAGGATTACAAGCGCGTTTATGACGGCAACCAAGGCGCCAACACAGGCGGCATGGGAAGCTACACTCCAGTACCATTCCTAACTGATGAGCTTCAGGCATCTATCTACAAAAAAATTGTGCGCCCAACAGTGAAGGCGATGGCCGATAAAGGAATTCCCTATAAAGGTGTTCTCTTCCCAGGTGTCCTCGTTCAAGAAGGTCTGCCGTATACCCTTGAATTCAACTGCCGTTTCGGCGATCCCGAAACTCAATCAGTGCTCCAAATGCTCGAAAACGACTTTTTGGAAGTTGCAATGGCAGTCGTCGAAGAACGCCTCGATCAAGTCGAAATTCGCTGGAAGAAAGGGGCGGCTGTCTGTGTCGTTATGGCAAGCCGCGGCTATCCCGGAGAATACAAGACGGGTTTCCCCATCGAAGGCCTCGAACAAGCTAAAAAGATCCCCGGCGTAAGCGTTATGCACTCCGGAACCAGACTTCTTGGCGATACAATCGTCACCTCAGGCGGTCGGGTCTTAGGCGTCACCGCCACTGGCCCCACCATCCAAGAAGCCCGCAAACTCGCCTATCAAGCCTGCGACCAAATCCATTTCGAAGGCGCCCACTACCGCCGAGACATCGCCGAGGGGATTAGTTAGGAAACGTAGCAAGATGCAAGATTCCGGATTAGATTAAGATTAGGATTGCCGGTAATACACTCTATAACGTGTCATTGCGAGGCTGATTGTGCCGAAGCAACCCACTCTGAAACCTTTTAAACAGATTCTTCGCTTCGTTCAGAATGACACATTTTTCAATGTGTAAGAGGCTACGCCGCCTGACTCTCCATAAGAAAAGAAAACCCGCATCCCTAAGTAGGCCTCCGGGCTGTATCGAAGGGCGGTCAGGATTAACAATCTAATAGTTTATGCCTTTAGCCAAATCCAGGTCTTGCTTCTTGCTTCTAGCTTCTAGCTTCTAGCTTCTTGTTTCTATCCCCTCCCCCTAACTCCTCGGGCAACGCGCTCGTAAGGCTTCGTAAGTTCGTTAGGAGTCGTCAGGGTCTTCGGGGCCCATGTTCAGAAGAAATCTTGTGCCTGGCAAGGCCATGTCTAAGAGTCCGTTTATCTTCTCTAGATTCCACCAAGCTTGCATGATAACCGTTCGGTTCTCAAAAGCCTTTATCGCTGGGCGAGGGCCGACAGCTTGGAAAACACGATTAATTCCCCTAAGGTTGGGGATTTTGTTGAAGTTGTCATACTGATGATCGGCGGCGGCGCAACAATGCATGAAAAGGCCGCCGTGATCTTCACTCAAACGGGTAAGGGTAGGCAGGCAGAATTCCTCAAAATCCCTCACGCTCATCGAACCGGCTTCATCTTCTGAAAGCCAAATACCTAATTCTTCCGGACCGTAGGCGTAAGGGCAATGGCTCATGCTGCAAATTGGAAACTGTTTTTTGAACTCGGTGAAGAAGCTAGTGAGTAATTGGTAACACTTGTCCACCAAACGTTTGACCGCTTCAGGCTCTTCTCTCATGGCGATAAACATATCTTGTTTTCGCCAAATAAGAGCGGCGATATCGAAGGGGCTTTGGATATCAGGCACTCCGACGGGTACATCCGTCCCAAGCCGCTCTTGAGCCAGATAGTACAGCTCGAATATTCGTTCTATCAGTCGTACATTCAGGCTCGGCGCTTCGAGCTTATCAGCTTCTTCGGATGTACACACCAACGGGAGGGCGAACGGGATATTTTGCCCGTCTATCTTCACCGGCGCGCCAAAACATGCTGCAAAGAACTCTGTTCCTACCCAAGAACCGGCCCAAGGAACACTGTCATCCCCTATCATAAGATGCCACCGAAGCCGATCTTCATACATTTGCAAAGTACACGGCAGCCAATCTTTGACAGGAGCTTCGGACACCGCTGCATCCCCATCCGGCTTTTCAAACGGTTTTCCTAAGGGGTCCATAATAATCGCATGCCCCCGGAATTCACCCGCAAATAAATCCACCAAAAATTGTCGATTTTTCTTCGCTGAAGCTAACATCTATAACCCTTTCACGAAAAACTGATGCCGAAGTATGATACCCGCGTGTTTGGTAAAGGAGGGATGTCAAGAAGAATAGGTCGTAAAAATGGAGGCTAGCGGACTCGAACCGCTGACCGCCGCCTTGCAAAGGCGATGCTCTCCCAACTGAGCTAAGCCCCCATGTCGAAGTAAAAAATGGGCCCGACCTGATTCGAACAGGTGACCTCACCCTTATCAGGGGTGCGCTCTAACCAACTGAGCTACGGGCCCAAGCACAGGATAGAATACATCAACCTGCTTGGAATTGTCAAGACTATATCTTCGTCAGTATCAACTAGAACTTCACCTGTGGGGCTTCGCGCTGGTCGGGAGTGGCGTCTAACTCGAAATAATCGCGTTTGCCAAAACCTGATCTTTCCGCTATAAACGAGGTAGGGAAGGTCTGACGCAAAGTTTCATATAACATCACTGTGTCATTATAGAACTGGCGGGCAAAGCGTATCTTGTCTTCAGTATCCGCCAAAGCTGCTTGCAACTGCTGGAAGTTCTCACTGGCACGAAGTTGTGGATAGGCTTCGGCAATTGCGAAAATCGACCGCAATCCCTGTGCGACTATATTCTCCGCCTGAGCCTGATCCGTGACGGTTCCTGCTTTAAGCGCCCTTTCGCGAGCGTCCATTACGTTCTGGAACACCTGTTTCTCATGCTCGGCATAACCCTTGACCGTCTCGATTATGTTTGGAATTAAGTCGTATCGCCGCTTCAACTGCACATCGATCTGCGCCCAACCATTATCAATCCGATTGCGATGAGCAACCAGATTATTGTAAGTCCTCACATACCACACGGCTACCAGACAAAAAACGAATATCAGAAACCATATAAATAACATTGGGT